>JANRCF010000019.1:0-11744 GCA_030727085.1 Alphaproteobacteria bacterium
GAGGCATCCCATAACCACTTTGTTGAGGCATCCCATAACCACTTTGTTGAGGCATCCCATAACCACTTTGTTGAGGCATGCCATAACCACTCATCGCACCTACATTAGCAGTCATAGCTACAAAAGCCGTACCCATCATAAATATTTTTTTCATAATTAAAATTCCTTTGTTACCGTACGACAAACTACTAATGTAAAAATTAATAGACTTATACGAAAGCATGCGTTATTCAAAAAGTCTTGCATAAACTTTTTAGCCCTTATATCAACAAATATAAAGAAAATTAATTAATAATAAGTTAATCACATAATTTAAGGAAATTATAAATTACTATGTAAAATGGATCCGACAAAAAATAATGATCCACTCGCAATCATAGGACTCTCAGTTTTCTTCATAACGTCCCATATCTCATCTACTTCTGAAAGCAATGCTGCGCTTATGCCAAGCTCTGCACTTAACTGCAATAGCTCTGTTGACGCAACACAGTCGCCTCCCCCAATTGCCGAATCTATAAAGTAAAAGAAACATGCAACGGAGGCACAATGTTTAAGTATTGAAGAGGCGTCTTTTCTGGCCTTTATATGAATAAAAAATGTCCAAGGACGCGTGTCTAATTGCGCCAAACTAAGTGCCAAAGCTTTTGCTCCAGCCTCATTATGTGCACCATCAAGCCAGATTTCTCCACATGACAAAATTAATCGTTGTAAACGTCCTGGCCATTTAGCTTTTCTCAGCGATTCTTCTATAGAGCTGCACTTAATTCCAGCCGACTCAATCATTTGCACAGCAATCTCTGCATTCGCGCGCTGATGTGCCCCTATTAGGCCTAAGTCTCTTTCTCTAGTAGAGGATGCAAGGATAAGTGGTGCGCCTTGTTTTTGTGCTACTTGCGCAATGACATCATGCACAGAAGGCTCTAAATTTTTCCCCACAACAACAGGAATACCAGGCTTAATAGTGCCGGCTTTTTCAAAAGCAATAGCATCGGCTGTTTCACCAAGATCAGATTGGTGATCTAATGAAATCGATGTGATCGCAGTTATAAGTGGATTGTTAATAACATTGGTTGCGTCAAGTCTTCCGCCAACACCAACCTCTAACAATGTAAAATCTGCTGGCGTGTGTGCAAACAAAAAAAATGCGAGGCATGTCGTAGCTTCAAACGTTGTGATTGGTGCGCCATCATTTATACGCAGCACCTCGGCCAATGCATCCGCTAACACGTCGTCCGTGGCAGGCACACCGCACAACTCAATCCTCTCATTAAAACGAACAAGATGCGGCGATGTATAACGATGAACTGAGTAGCCATTGTCCTCGAGAATTTGCTTTATAAAAGCAAGAGTCGACCCCTTGCCATTTGTACCTGCCACGTGAAACACAGGCGGGATGTTCAGATGAGGATTACCTAATTTTTCGAGCAATGCTCTGCAGCGTTCCAGTCCCAGGTCAACTTCTTTATAATGAAGTAAGCAGGTTTCTTTAAGCAGATCGTGCAAGCAGGGCATGAGTTGCTGCTCCACTTGGCATAATGTGAGTTAACAATTGGCCAATTGTCTTTTTCATTTCAGAACGATGAATAACCATATCAACCATGCCGTGTTCCAATAAATACTCAGCTTTCTGAAAGCCCTCGGGTAGTTTTTGACGAATTGTTTCTTCAATCACACGTGCACCCGCAAAACCAATCATGCACCCTGGTTCTGCAATAGATACGTCACCAAGCATGGCAAAGGACGCCGTTACGCCACCCGTTGTTGGGTCTGTAAGCAATGTAATATATGGCAGGCTGGCTTCTTTCACACGCTGGACGGCAATAATTGTGCGTGGCATTTGCATTAATGACAAAATACCTTCCTGCATACGAGCTCCGCCAGAGGCTGAAATAGCAATCAGCGGAGAATTTGTTTTAACAGCATATTCGGATGCTGTTACCAAGGCTTCACCCGCTGCAAGCCCCATGGAACCGCCCATGAAATTAAAATCAAAGGCAGCAATCACCGTGGGAATACGACTGATTTGACCATATGCGACGATAACTGAATCAGTACGATTTGTTTTTTGACGATATTCCTTTAATCGATCAACATATCGCTTTGAATCTTTGAATTTCAAAGGATCTGCGATCACTTTTGGTACATCTATTAGTGTGTAGCTTTGTTCATCAAAAAGCGATTCCAAACGATGGGTAACGTCGATCCGCATGTGATGCTGACAGTGATGACAAACAAACAAATTATCCTGCAGATCGCGATGAAACAGCATATGTTCGCAGCTAGGACATTTTGTCCACAAATTATCCGGAATATCATTGCGTTGAATCAATGCTTGGATTTTAGGTTTAACAAAATTTGTTAGCCAATTCATAAATTTTACTCATCGTTAAAGAATGTCTAGTAACAAGATTGCCGCGTCACTACGTTCTTCGCAATGACGTGCCTCATTTTTTGTCATCGCGAACCTGAAAAGCAGGTATGGCGATCTAATAAAAATATTAGCCGCTAGTAATTTATACCCTAAAGCCACATAAATGTACAAAAGAAAAAGGGGCGAATGAACGCCCCTCCCATTATTTCATAAGAAAATAGTCTTACGAACCAGCCTTTTTCTTCATTGCTGCACCAAGAATATCACCAAGGCTTGCACCGCTATCTGATGAACCATACTCAGCAAGAACTTGCTTTTCTTCGTCCATTTCGCGGGCTTTAATTGACATATTTACGCGGCGTGTTGATTTATCAACAGACAACACTTTCGCATCAATCTTCTCACCAACAGCAAAGCGATCTGGGCGTTGCAAATCGCGATCACGTGACAAGTCAGCTTTTTTAATTGTACCAACAGAACCACCTTCGATTTCAACTTCAATACCTTTGTCTGAAACCTGACTTACTGTGCCTGTCACAATCGCACCCTTTTTAAAGGCTGATGCAGCAGATTCAATTGGATCATTCGTAAGTTGCTTAACACCAAGGCTAATACGCTCTTTTTCAGGATCAACATCAAGAACTTTAACGGTAATTGTTGAGTTCTTCGCGTATTCCTTCACGGCCTCTTCACCTGATTTATCCCATGACAAATCAGACAAATGGATCATACCATCAAGCGCATCGCTTACACCAACAAACAAACCAAATTCAGTAATGTTCTTAATTGTTCCTTCAAGAACGCTACCAACTGGATGTACGTCAAGGAATTGCTTCCATGGATTTTCTGTACCTTGCTTGAGGCCAAGACTAATACGACGCTTAGCCGGATCAACTTCAAGAACAACAACATCAACTTCTTGCTCAACAGCTACAATTTTGTTTGGATGAACGTTTTTCTTTGTCCAGCTCATCTCGGTCACATAAATAAGACCTTCGATATTGCCTTCCAATTCAACGAATGCACCGTAATCAGCAATACTTGTAATCTTACCCTTGAGACGCGTGCCAGGTGAAAAGGTATCTTCTTTACCTTTCCATGGATCTTCTTCAAGTTGCTTCATACCAAGGCTAATACGTTGTGTTTCTTTATTGAAACGAATCACCATCACTTTAACAGTCTCACCAAGCTTTAATACGTCTGCCGGGTGATTAATACGACGCCATGAAATGTCAGTAACGTGCAACAAGCCGTCAACGCCACCCAAATCAATAAATGCACCGTAGTCTGTAATATTCTTAACGATACCATCAAGAACTTGATTTTCTTGAAGTTGTGATACTAGTTCAGTACGCGCTTCAGCACGTGATTCTTCAAGAACTGAGCGACGTGAAACAACGATGTTGCTACGGCTCTTGTCCATTTTAAGAATTTTGAAAGGTTGAACCAAATTCATCAATGGGCCAACATCGCGCACAGGGCGAACGTCAACTTGGCTACCAGGCAAGAATGCAACAGCGCCGTTCAAATCAACAGCAAAACCACCTTTTACTTTACCGAAGATAACACCATTTACAAGTGTACCAATTTCAGATGCTCTTTCAAGATCCATCCAAGCAGCTTCGCGGCGTGCTTTTTCAACGCTAAGTGCAGCATCGCCATTGCGATCTTCAATACGCTCAACGAATACATCGATTGTATCGCCAACTTTAACTTCTTCGCCTAAACCACGTGCGTTAATTTCTTTTAGTGGCACACGGCCTTCTGACTTTAAACCTACGTCGATAATCGCGATATCTTTTTGTATAGCAACGATACGGCCTTTTACAACTTTGCCTTCAAAGGACATTTGTCCTGACATTGAACTTTCAAGTAGTTCTGCAAAGCTTTCTTTGTGGGATGATTGGTTCAATTCCATGTAATTTCCTTTTAATATGGCTTTTTTACGTCACGCCCGACGGGGTTAGAGGGTACAATTAACGCATATTATGGTGGAATAACGCTTAAAAATCAATTGAAAAAGATGAGAAAGGCATTTACAAACGTAAGATCATAAAAAAACACTTCTAATAAAAAATGCTCAAAGCATTTATTGAAAATCAAATAAACTTTGAGCACCTATAAATTCAGATAAGTCTATGCTATTAAATTCATAATTTAAGCACTCTTCCTATCCGCCTTATCAACAGCGGCCTTAATAAGATCACCGATTATTTCTGCCTGGGGAGCTAACGCATCAACGACAGTATTAAACTCATCAATACCTTTTGCTGTATTTGGGTCAATAGCTAAAGCAGTATCTGTACTAATTTTCAACGCCTCATGGAGATCATCGGCATTAACGACAGCAATAGCACCATCAAGACCAATTTGAATTTTACCTAAAGTTTTAGCAGCCTTTTCATCTCCCTGAGCAGCAGAAATAACTGTAGCTGCTGAAATTATAGCCGTCCCAGCTTGCTGTATGGCCGGAGCTACTTCTACAACAACATTTGCAGTATCTCTCATGCAGCTTCTAAAGCAATTCAAAGACCAACTTCTTTTTTTCTTATGATCTGTATGATCTACTTCCGAAGCAAACATTTGACCAGCACCCGCACTCATTAAAGCTGTATACATAATTACCTTTTTTGTAATTTTAGACATGAAATAATCTCCGCTGTAGCGTGGCACCATTGCCATGTATAAATGTATATTATAAATATTAATAATCTATTAAAACAAAATATTATGTTAACAAAAAGTAAAAAACAAGTTTTGTTAGATTATTTAAAACAATATTAAATTTGTAAGTAGCGTGGTCAACCTACTGTTTGGTTTCGCCTTGCTTATTTTTGTCTTTTTTTGATACAATTAGCGAATGTATTAAAAGGATTTAAAAGCATGACGACGCAAAATATGAAGCGCGACACTCAAAATAATTTTTCCAAATTCAAACAATCCCGCGTATGGACAGAAACCAAAGGTTTCTTCAACGCCTTCGTTGTCGCGATGATCATTCGTACATTTTTATTTCAACCTTTTAGCATTCCCTCGGGGTCCATGTATCCAACGTTAATGGTTGGCGACTTCTTGTTTGTAAATAAATTTTGTTATGGCTATTGCAATCACACATTCCCCTTTGCGCCAAATATAATAGCAAACCGTATTTGGTCGTCCGAGCCAAAGCAGGGTGATGTTGTTGTGTTTAATAATCCAAAAGATGAAGGCAAAGATTACATTAAGCGTTTGATTGGCAAACCTGGTGATCGCATTCAAATGAAACAAGGAGTTTTGCATGTTAATAGTGCACCTGTGAAACTTGAAAAGATTGACGATTACCACATGGTTGATGAAATCACTGGGCAATTCCTTGTTATGCCGTGTTATATTGAGACGTTGCCGAATGGTGTAAAACATCCGATTTTGAAGGGTCGCCCCATGGGTGAAGGTCGCCTTGATAATACAGAGGAATTTGTTGTTCCAGCAGGTCACTATTTTATGATGGGTGACAATCGTGACAATTCAAGTGATAGCCGGGTGCACTCAATAGTTGGTTTTATTCCTGAAAAAAATGTGATTGGCCGAGCGGAAATTTTATTCTTTTCAACATCTGCAAAATGGTATCAACCTTGGAATTGGCCATTTGCATTGCGATATGAAAGACTGCTGAATTTCATTCGGTAGAGATTTAATTTTGTTGAAGTTAGAAAAGCCCTGATGCGCAAATGTTTCAGGGCTTTCTTGTGAATTAATTATTGCAAATTTTCATTAAAATTATTAAAAATGATTATCTTTACATACCGAACAGGATATTTTATGAAATTTTTAAAAATGAACTCTATCGCACTAGCTTATTTAGTTTTCGTTAATCAATCTGCCCAAACAATGGAATTCACAAGCAATAGTGAAGAAGCTAACCCATTGCCAATAGCAAGCATGACTGTGCAAGACGAGACATCTTTTGAAGCGGACAAAGAAATAAGCACTCTCAAAATAGGAGGAAAATTTGAAGTTCGCGGCAAAACTATTGGTGAACATACGTTACGTGCTTTAGCGGATCCTACACATCAGAAATATAAAAGACTTTCACTTCACACATGTGGAATTGGATCTGGTAAACAAAAATATTCTACAGTAGAAGTTAATGAAAGTGGGACTCTTTTAGTACATTTTCTTCTAAACGCACTTTTAAATCAAACAGAAGTTGGTTCTCTTTGTCTTGCAGGGAATGTATTGAATGATGAGGATATTACTGTTTTGGCACCTGCCCTTAAAAATTTAACAAACCTTACCTATCTTAGTTTTTATATGAACAGAATCTCAGATCAAGGCGCTTTGACACTTGCAAATGAAGTATTACCGCATCTTGTAAACTTACGTTTTCTTGATTTAGCAGCCAATGATGTGACAGATATAGGTGTTGCCTCACTTGCTGGATGGGTGAATGAAATGAAATTTTAGAAAAATAATTATTGAAGTCATACAGTAAAATCACATGATTTTCCCTTAACGCAAGAATGAAAAAACAAAGTGATTAAACTGTAGCTTTTTTGTTCCTTGCTAAACAGCTCATCTCACTTTAAAACAAATGTGTGATAATAATTAGAAATCATCATCGTGCTAAAAGGAAAATCATGACAACACAACACATCGGCATCATCGGTGCGGGGCAAATGGGACAAGGGATTGCCGATGTTTTCTGGCGTGCTGGGCATACAATTTATTTATTCGATGCAGATCCAATCCGTCTTGATCAGGCATATCAAAATCTAAATGAACGGCTTGAGCGCGCAATCGATAAAGGCACTGAATCCGCTGATGAATGGGAACATTTTCTCGGTCGTTTGGTTGTATGCATCAGGTTATCTGGCATGGCTTCATGTACGTTTGTGATCGAAGCCATCGTGGAAGACATCGACGTAAAATCCAAGCTGTTTCCTGATCTTGGCAATGTGGTTGACGCATCGTGCATTATTGCAACAAATACATCATCTTTGTTAGTGACAGAACTTGCTGTGCATATCAAAAATCCTGAACGATTCTTAGGCGTGCATTTTTTTAATCCCGCATACCGTATGCCACTCGTCGAGATTATTCCACATGCACAAACAAGTGCAATTGCGTCTGATCGTGCGCATGCGCTTTTAACAGAAGCTGGAAAAACACCTATCGTATGCACTGATTCACCTGGCTTTATTGTGAATCGCTTATTATTACCGATGATTAACCAAGCAGCACTTTTGCACCAAAATGGCGTTGCAACTGCAGCTGACATTGACTCATCAATGAAACTTGGTGCGAATTTTCCTATGGGACCGTTAGCACTTGCTGACCTGATTGGCCTTGATACGTGCGTTTTGATTTTGAACTCACTTGCAAAAGCATGCTGTGATACATATAAACCCGCAGACATCTTGTTAAATTATGTTAAAGATGGCAAATTAGGTGTTAAATCAAAAGAAGGTTTTTTTAACTATCCATGAAATTTCAGGTCAACCCCTTCTTTTGGCAGCGTCAGGCACTCAAAAAACATCCCACCATTAAAAAATGTGAACAGGATGGATGCACCGAAGAAGGCACCTATCGCGCACCACGTCATGATCGCAAGCAAGATATTAAAAACAATGAAAATTGGCATTGGCTTTGTTTGGATCACGTGCGTGAGTATAATGCTACGTGGGATTTTTATAAAAATATGTCCGAAGATGAAATCATCGCATCGCGCCGACGTGACATTGCATGGGATCGCCCCAGTTGGCCCATGGGCAGCTGGCAAGCACGTGCTACTACAAAACCATTTTTGCGTTCTGAAGCATTTGTAAATGGGCACAAAGACCTCTTTGGTTTATTTGATGATGTCGGTTATGATGATCTCAGTCGACAGGGGTTTATTTTTACCGCGCAACAAATTGAAGCGCTAAAGTTATTTGGTTTAACGTCGGATTTTACGCAAGACGAATTACAAAAAGCATACCGTGCGCTTGTAAAAGAACATCATCCAGACGTTAATGGTGGCTGTATACACGCTGAAGCACGCATTAAATCAATTAATGTTTCTTATGAATTATTAAGAATAAGACAGGAATAAATATGACTACGACACCACTTTGGCACATTACTGCACGCGTGCCTTTAGCCGCAATTGATGCTCTTGTTGATTTGTTTGAGCGTATTGGCTTTGCTGGAATTAGCTGGCTTGAATGTGATGATGCTCCACCATCGACAAGCATTGACGAAAGCGGTTTTCCTATTTCATCTGAGTTTGTGATTGATGGTTATGCAGCAAACAAACCTGATCTTAATTTTTTAAACGGCATGACCCAAAGCCTTACTGACTTACTTGGCGTTCCTGCACCTGTATTATCCTTAAGTGTTGTTGATAACACCGATTGGCTATCAACATGCTACCAAAGCATGCCAGCGCGCATTGTAGGTGACTTTTATGTATATGGAAGCCATATTGAAGATGTGCCACCAAAGAATCTTTTTCCCGTCCTGGTGAACGCTGCAACAGCATTTGGCAGCGGTGAACACCCAACGACAACAGGGTGCTTAACGGCGCTATCAGCAATTCCGCATGATGCTTTTCCGTCTAACTTATCGATTCTTGATATGGGATGTGGGTCAGGCATTTTAGGCATAGGTGCTAAAAAGAAATGGTCAGATGCAACCGTAATTGCTGTTGACAATGATATTGAATCAGTACGTGTCGCATCGCAAAATGCCCGAAATAACGAAGCTGTAATTACAGCAATTGAAAGCATGGGCTTTGCAAATGAGGCAGTCGCTTTCTTTGCGCCCTACCATATTGTACTGGCTAATATTTTAGCAAAACCTGTAATTGCATTGGCTCCTGATTTTTCAGCCCATATGCACCAACATGGAATTGTCATTTTGTCGGGCTTGCTTAGTCGCCATACAGATGATGTAACAAAAGCCTATATTGATGCTGGCTTTGTATCCGTGGACACGCATAATCTAGACGATTGGATGACACTTGTTTTTAAAAAGCCATAGAGAGCTATCACCTTGTTAACTATCCGTGATCTTATTCACCCCTACATTGCCATGACGCAAAAGACGCCTTTGTCGATTGATGTTCATGCTGGTGAGTGCTTATGGATCAAAGGTGATAATGGCGCTGGAAAATCAACTTTGCTAAAACTGATCGCAAGTGTTCTTCCTGTTGAAGGGAGGCATTTGGAGGTGTCAGTACCATTCAGCTATTTAGGCGCTGAATTAGGCATAAAAACACACGCAACACTTAAAGATTATCAACGTTTTACCAAGGCTCTTGGTGCAAGTTGTGAATCATCTCTCCCCTCAAATCGAGAACTCAACAGCTTTTCAAGCGGACAAAAACTCTGGATTCGCTTGCAAGCAGCACTAAGACCCGATCGTCCTTTATGGCTGTTGGATGAGCCCACGCGTTTTCTTGATGCAACGCATGAGGCATTATTATGGGACAGAGTAAAGTTGCATTGTGCAAGCGGAGGTGCAGCCGTTGTTGCCTCACATACTCCTGTCACCTCATGGGTTCCAGATTGTCATGTTTTGGACGTTAACTAAATTCTCTCACCCGACTCCTGCAAAACACTTCGCAAACGGCACATTTAAGCGCGATAAATTATTTTGCATTTTAAAGTAGCAATATTTACTGTCTTTTCTTACACCCAACAAATTTTTCATCAGTTACATTTCTGGTGCATGTTCTTGGCTTTGCACCATAACCTGTGCCTGTGCAATCATATTTTTCTTTTCTGGTGACATTTTTGTATTGAGGTACGCACTTCATTGCTTTTTCACATGATGACTCTGAATCATTATAGCCAGCACAATCAGCTACTTCGCAATAACTTCTAAGAGTACCTTTAAACCAACTACACCTATATTGATCGTTACAATTAGCTTGTTTTTTATATGAAGAACAATCTAGCTCACCATCACTTTCTTCACTACACATTACATCTCCATTAATCATTATCAGAGTCACTACGAGCATCAAAAAACGAATTAAATTTTTCATAATAAAAACTTCTTTCACAAAATACATTTACACCTATATGTACAGCATATGTATTAAGAATTAGTTAATGCAAAAAGAAGTAAAAATAGCTAACAGCTAAGACATCATCAACGCAGAGCCACGAGCAGTGAACACACAAGGGTGGGGCAGGATCAATTTGCAGGTAAATTGCGATACTTCCCGCTCCATGCAAAAGGAAACACCTACATTTAGTAACATTTAAAAAACATTGCCCAAACAATATATTTGTAAATTTTCGGATAATATCACTATCTTCCCAAAAACAATTATTTAATTAAAATTGCACAAAATTAACTAAATATTAATGATGTACGCGTCAAATGGTATTAAGAGTAACACTTTTATATCGATGATTAGTCTGAAAAACCCAGAGAATCATTGATTTACCAAGTAACGAAAGAATATCGTGGGAGCTTTGTATGACTGAAAACACACAACATAAAATCGATCGCATTCGCCCACCGCGAGTGCAAATCACCTATGATGTTGTTGTGGGTGAGTCGACTGAAATGAAAGAACTTCCCTTTGTTGTAGGTATTATGGCTGACCTTTCCGGTATGCCACGCGATCCTCTTCCTAAAATGAAAGATAGAAAATTCATCGACATTGATAGCGAAAATTTCAATGACATTATGGGATACATAAAACCGCGCCTTTCTTTGCAAGCCAAAAATCGTCTTTTAAATAATGACAGTAATTTAGTTGCAGAGCTTACGTTTCAAAGCATGGAAGACTTTAAGCCTGTAAATATTGTGAAACAAGTTCCTGCACTTTCAAAACTCTACGGAGCACGTGTTCACCTAAAGGATCTACTTTCTAAATTAGATGGTAATGATGTGCTTGAACAGTTGTTACATGATGTCATCCAAAGTGCTGACAAAAGAGATGCTTTGTTTTATGAGCTTGGCCTGAGAAAGGAAATGCCTTCTTACATCCAACCAAAAACAGATGATTCACCTGAAACGGTAATAAAAGATGGACCTGTTCCAAAAGATGACCCAGAATTTATTTAAATTCTTAATATAATAAAAATATACGATACGTGATACGAGATTAAAGGGAGATAGTTATGGTTGAGGATGGAAATACATCGGTTCTTGAAACCCTCATGGTTAAGGGAAAAATGGTACACGATGAAAGCCAAAAACCTTTTGCACGCGACCTTTTACTTGAGTTTGCAAACCAACTAATTCAACAAGGAAATGTGGCACATTCAAATGTAAGCGCATTTATTGCTGAGCGCATTCGCCAGATTGATGAATTAATTACGGCTCAACTAAATGAATTTTTGCACGACCCACGATTCCTTAAACTTGAAGGATCGTGGCGGGGCTTAGACTATCT
>JANRCF010000019.1:11754-22072 GCA_030727085.1 Alphaproteobacteria bacterium
TGAGCAATTCAAAAACAAACACAAAATTAAAACTACGCTTATTGAATGCTACTAAAAAAGATTTAATTGATGATTTAGAAAAATCGCCTGAATTTGACCAAAGCCAACTCTTTAAAAAAGTATATGAAGAAGAATATGGCACATTTGGTGGACACCCCTATTCATGTTTAGTGGGCGACTATGAGTTTTCACGTAGCGCAATTGATCTTGGTTTACTTGAAAAATTGTCGGCGGTTGCAGCAGCAGCCCATGCACCATTCTTAGCAGCAGCGAATCCAAAGCTATTCGACTTGGAAAGCTTTGAACAAATTTCGGTGCCACGCGATCTTGGCAAAACATTCCAGAGCCTTGAACTTGTCAAGTGGAACAGCTTCCGTAACAATGAAGATTCCCGTTATGTGTCTCTTTTCTTGCCACGTGTGCTAATGCGTCTGCCTTATGGTCCAGACACATCACCTGTGGATGGATTCAATTTTAATGAAGATGTAAACGGCACGAATACAAAACTATTTTGTTGGGGGAACCCGGCATACGTCATGGCTGAACGTATTACGAATGCATTTTCTCATTATGGCTGGACAGCAGCAATTCGCGGCGTTGAAGGCGGCGGCCTTGTTGAAGGTTTGCCAGCATACTCATTCAGAACGGCTGCGGGTGATGTTGAATTAAAGTGCCCAACAGAAACAGCTATCACAGATCGTCGTGAAAAAGAACTTAGTGATCAAGGATTTATCGCGCTTTGTCATTGCAAGGGAACAGATTATGCAGCCTTTTTTGGCGCACAAACCGTTCAACGTCCACGTATATATGATGTGGATGATGCAAATGCAAATTCATTGCTTTCAGTACGTTTGCCATACGTATTAGCAGCATCTCGTTTCGCTCACTATATCAAAGTTATGATGCGTGACAAGATTGGCTCATTCATGACACGTGACAAGGTTGAACTTTTCCTAAATACATGGATTGCTAATTACATTTTACTGAATGACGATGCACCGCAAAGCGTTAAAGCAAAGTATCCTTTACGCGAAGGCCGTGTTGATGTGTTTGATGTACCTGGCGTGCCTGGTTCATATCGCGCTGTTGTGTATCTTAGACCACATTTTCAAATGGAAGAGCTAACCGCATCAATTCGATTAGTTGCAACCTTACCACCACCTGCTAAATAGTGCTGAGCTTGTTCGCTTCAAAGATAAAAAAATAGGAGAATAAAATGTCAACCAACTTTCAGATTGTGGATCTTCCTGGTAAGGGAAATTTTCGTATTGCTACGACTGACAAAGCATCTGCTGATGACTCGGTTGGGGTAAAATCGCCTGAATGGATGGTTCAAATTGACAATATAACCGTATCTACTGTTGATGGATTTGAAAGTTTTATTGAACTCTTTGGATGGCAAGGTGAATCAAGCCGCTTAACTGGCCCTGACGTTGGGGGCCCTCTTTTTACGTCTTCAACATTGCGCCACACAGACCTGATTTTAATGATTCCTGTTGGCGGACATGCAGCACAAGTTGAAACAAAAATGAATCGCGGCGAAAGCATTAATAGCCTTAAAATAATCAGACTAGGCAACATACAACAAGCAAAAGTGCGCTTGCAAGAACTTGAATTTAATTCATGTAAAATACAATCGTGTCAACAACAGCTTGATCGTATGATTGTTCATGTTATGATAGGTATAAAGACCAATACTATTTTTGTGTTTGATCAAGCAGGATTGTGCACAGGGCAGATGGTTAGTAAGACTAATTATATTACGAACGTAGCGGAGTAATACTATTTTAAGATTGTTTTCCTATACCTGTCGTCATCACGAGGAACCGTAGGTGACGTGGCGATCTATACATCTCTCTCGTGTATTCCGCGGACTTGATCCGCGGAATACACGAGAGAGTGGAGGCGGCCACACCCTTCGGGTTCGCCATGACGAGACTAAAAGACAAACAAACCTTATTAAAATAGTATAGATGCCCTACTAAAGTACAGTGAGCAAGATATTTATGGCGTCATCAGCGACTTTATTTAAAAAAGAACCCAAGATGACAAGTGGTACAGCGACACCCTTTTTCGACCGCCTTATTGACCACAATCCAGAAAATGAGTGGGACGAAAGTTATGAGTCTTTTCTAGACTACGATAGCTTAATTGCGTCTGTTGTACGCGAGGTTTCATATATTTTAAATACACGCCGCGGTGCGCGCCAAGCCTTTTACAATGAAATTGAAGACGACGCCGTCTATTTTGGCTTACCCGCATTGTTTGGTTTTAATGATTTTCAGTCATTTGATGCATTAAGCACAGTAGAAAGACGCAAGATCATAGCGCTTTGCGAGAAATCAATTACGATGTTTGAACCTCGCCTTAAGGAAGTTAACATTACTGTCGGTGCATATGATATTCCGACACAATCGCTTGCAATTTCTGTGTCAGGATTGCTGCGACTCGAAAACCGGCTAGAGCGTGTTCAATTCCCAGTGAGTATTGATCGTAAAGATCGTTAATATTCTTGCAAAATCCCCTTCACCACGCCATCATAAAAGCCATAGATTTTAATAAAACACATGAGACTTAAACTTATGAACTCTGTCATCAAATGGATCGACGAACGTTTACCAATCTTTCATTTCATTAACAAAGAACTAGGCGAATATCCAACCCCTAAAAATTTGAATTACTCGTGGAATTTTGGATCCCTGTCTGGCATTACCTTGCTGATCATGATTATCAGTGGAATCTTTCTGGCGATGCATTATGTTCCCCATGTTGATCATGCATTTGATAGCGTTGAAAGTATCATGCGCAACGTGAATGGTGGCTGGCTAATTCGGTATATTCATATGAATGGCGCATCAATGTTCTTTATTGTGGTATATGCGCACATGGCGCGCGGACTTTATTATGGATCGTACAAGGCGCCACGGGAGCTGTTATGGATGATCGGCGTTGTGATTTTGCTGTTGATGATGGCGACGGCATTCATGGGGTATGTATTGCCTTGGGGGCAGATGAGCTTTTGGGGCGCCACCGTTATCACAAACTTGTTCTCGGCTTTTCCAGGTGGCGAGGCTATCGTGCATTGGCTCTGGGGCGGTTTCTCAGTGGACAATCCAACACTCAATCGTTTCTTTGTACTGCATTATTTGTTTCCATTTTTAATTGTGGCAGTTACGATGTTGCACTTGGTTGCGCTGCATCAATTCGGTTCGAACAACCCTTTGGGGATTGAGCGCACAAAACCATCGGATAGCGTTCCGTTTCACCCATTTTACACGATTAAAGATTTATTTGGCCTGAGTGTCTATCTGTTAATTTTTTCAGCATTGATTTTCTTTACGCCGAATTTTTTTGGTGAACCTGACAATTACATTCCAGCGGATCCACTCGTAACGCCCCCGCATATTGTCCCTGAATGGTATTTTTTACCATTCTATGCAATTTTGCGTTCTATCCCCAGCAAGCTTGGTGGTGTATTGGCTATGTTTGGGGCGATTTTTGTCCTCTTCATTTTACCATTCTTAGACAAGCATCCCGTGCGCAGCGGTCGTTTCCGCCCTTACTATAAATACTTTTTTTGGGTATTCATTGTAAATTGCTTTGTTCTAGGCTGGGTTGGCGGAAAGCCACCAGAAGGAGTTTATTTGATTTTAGGGCGTTTATGCACCGCCTATTATTTCTTTCACTTTGTTGGGCTATATCCACTGCTAACATGCTATGAGCCACGCGTAAAGCTACCCGAAGGCTTTGACGATTATGCAAAGCATTAGACATCTATAATGGGGAAATCCTTTAACAATCCCCCCATAAACTAGAGCAGGCGTAAAAGGATAATTTCGAGTTTGTATATAGCTGTTCAACTGTAATTTGGGCACGTATCCGTCATGTCCGTCATGGCGAACCGTAGGAGTGCTACCTCAAGTGCCTGTTTTCGTGGATCACCACGCCTCTTGCTAGGCTCGCGATGATGGAAAACTCACACTCATATTATGAGTGATTTCCTATAAAAGAAAGAGCCTCCAAATTCTAGGAACCAAGGATTATTAAGAAAATTTGATATTATTCTGGATAATCATTCCCCTCTCCCCCTATAATCAATCAGATACTCAATTTGATCACACCATGCAGAACTTTGACGTCATTATTGTCGGCGCGGGCCTTGTTGGTAGACTCTTTGCGATTGGCCTAGCCAAGCATGGTTTGGCTGTTGCATCTATCGATCATGAAGCAAACGAGGACATACTCAACGCTACGCGCGATGGAAGAACAACCGCCATCACGCTTGGGTCAAAACGATTGTTTGACAGTTATGGCCTGTGGACAGCAATAGCACCACATGCGCAACCAATTCAGCACATACGCGTTTTTGAGGGTGGCTCTCCCTGGACACTCGATTACGACGCAAAAGACATCAGCAATGACCCCATGGGATATATTGTTGAAAACGCCATCATTCGGGAAGCCTTATATAAAAGCACACCCGATAATTTAACGGTATTCGCACCAGCCTCGCTTAAATCTCTTAATCGCACTGAAACAGATGTCTGTGTTCAACTGAGCTCAGGAGAAACGCTTAATTCACCACTCATTATCGGAGCTGACGGCAGGCATTCAAAGCTACGCACGCACACCTCAATCACCATCAAAACCAATGATTATGATCAAAATGCACTTGTTGCACACATTCTGCATGAAAAACCACATAGTGACACAGCATTTGAAATATTTCAAAAAGATGGCCCACTTGCCGTATTGCCTTTACTACCTGATGCAGAAACAGGTCAGCACAAATCTGGCTTAGTATGGTGCAAACCACGTGCCTTTGACTGGGCAACATATGATGATCAATCACTTGGCATGATGTTCGAAAAAATATTTCCTTATTATGGGGCTGTCACCTTTTTGCCGAAACGTTGGGTATACCCACTTTCATACACAAAAGTCAGCTCAATGATAGACAATCGCATAGCTCTGATCGGTGATGCTGCGCATGTGGTTCACCCAATTGCAGGGCAAGGTGTTAATCTTGGCTGGCGAGATGCGTCCATTTTAATTGATGAACTTACAAAAGCCAAATCACTAGGGATTGATTTTGGGTGTCCTTTTCTGCTAAAAAGGTACGATAACCAACGAAAATTTGATCGCCTGAGTGTATTATGGGCGACGGATGGTATAAGTCACTTGTACCACTCTCAACTGCCACCGTTACGCTTCGCACGGAACGCGGCTTTTGCGGTTCTAAACCACATAAAGCCGTTTAAACAAGCCGTTATGCGTCGAGCCATGGGGATATCTTGATTACTTTTTAATTTAATACTAAAACGAAACATCCCGTTTTGTGGGAACTTTAAAATGGAGCACTTTATGACAGAAAAAGAAATACAAAAGAAAAACACAGCGGCTGAACAAGAAAATGAGCAAACAAACGTGGCTTTTGGTATTGTAACGCAATACATTAAAGATCAATCTTTTGAGAATCCAAATCCAATCGAAGCGTTTCTAGAAACGCAAGAAACACAACCAACGATCAGCATCGACATTACTGCAAATGCAAAAAAAGTGCGTGAAGGCTTATTTGAAATTGCACTCGACCTAAGAGCAAAAGGTTCTGTTGACGAAAAGAAAACATTATTCATAGCTGAATTAACATATGGGGCCATTGTAGCTGTCGACGAAACAAAAGTTCCTGCAGAATCAGTTGGACCACTTCTTATGGTCCATTTCCCAACGCTTCTTTTCCCATTTGCACGCGCTATCATGGCGGACATGACACGTGAAGGTGGGTTTCCGGCACTGATGTTGAATCCTATTGATTTTGGAGCAATGTATCAAGCACAGCAACAAAACAAAACAGCAGCGTAAGTTAATTTTGTTTTAAGAATTATTTTAATCCTAATGTCATCCCCGGGCTTAACTCGGGGATTTATTAAAAGCTGCGCCGCCGTCACTGCCAAAAATCCTAGCTAAAGTAGTAATCTATATGCTAGCGGCACTGGGAAATACGCGACTGCGTTGCTCGCCATGACACCACAAGGAACATTTTTAATTCCTGCCTTTATAGGAATGGCATATCAAACATAGCGAGAAACTAATAAAACGATGGTAGAGTATGGAACTTTTTTTCAAAAGAAAATTCAACAATTACGTTCTGAACACCGTTATCGTATTTTTGCAGACCTTGAACGCTTTCAAGACAATCCTCCTTATGCATTGTGGCATCCACCTGTAGAATCTGAAAAGCCATGCTTAAAGCCTCGAAAAGTTGCTGTATGGTGCACAAATGATTATTTGGGTTTAAGTCATCATCCTGAAATTGTAAGCGCGCAAATTGAAGCCACAGCAACGTATGGAACAAGCTCTGGTGGAACGCGTAATATTTCAGGGACCACACATTTACACAACCAACTCGAAAAGAAAATTGCGGCACTTCACCAAAAAGAACGCGCGCTTTTATTCAGCTCTGGCTATGTGGCAAACGAAGCAACACTCTCAACACTTGGTGAACAAATTCCTAATCTTGCGTTCTTAAGTGATGAGAAAGTGCATGCATCCATGATTCAGGGTATGAGGCACAGCAAAGCTGAACGCATTATATTCAAACACAGCGACCTTGATGACCTTGAACAAAAACTTAAGTCAATTGATCTGGATCGCCCTAAGATTATTGTCTTTGTTTCTATTTACTCGATGGATGGCGATCAAGCCCCTATCGAGGCAGTCTGCAAACTTGCAAAGAAATATAATGCACTGACTTATCTTGATGAAGTGCATGGTGTTGGTGTGTACGGGATAGGCGGTTCTGGTGTAGCAGCCCAGCAAGGTTTACTCGATCAAATCGATATTATCCAAGGAAACTTTGCAAAAGGATTTGGAGGTTTTGGTGGATACATAGCAGGCAATGATGCACTTATTGATTTTATTCGGGGCTATGCATCTGGTTTTATCTTCACCACATCATTACCACCTGCAGTAACTGCAGCAGCAATAGCAGCCATTGATGTACTTGCAAAAGACCCATCGATACAAGCGCGTTTTCACGAGCGTATATGCTATTTAAAAGATAAATTACATGAAAGCATCATTCCATTTCATGACAGCGGAAGTCATATTATTCCGATTATTATTGGCGATGCAGCTAGATGCAATCAAGTCTCGTATCAGTTATTGACTGAATATAATATTTATGTGCAACCAATCAATTTCCCAACAGTGCCGCGTGGATCCGAACGCCTACGTGTAACGCTGACCCCACATCATTCCTTTGAACTTATTGACACGTTTGTTGCTGCGTTATCTGATATTTTAGCTCAACTAAATTTGCGTGCTGCAGCTTAATACAAACCTTAACTCGACTGGCAGCATTAATTATGCACTAATATGTAATTTATGCGTCTCTCTTTGCACTAATCTAACGGTGCAAGGATAATTTGAGTATAAAGAAACCGAAGATCGAGCAGCGGAGTTTACTGAAGTAAATGAGCAGCAGAGATTTCTGATGGTTTCTGCCATAATCAATTTGTAATTGAATGGCTATAGATCGATGTCATAAAAAAAGGCTCCGTTATGGAGCCTCTTAATTTTAAAATAATGAAATAGCTTATTTTGCAGCTGGAGCAGCAACTTTTGCATCAACTGAAGCAGCTGGAGCAGAAACTTTTGCATCAACCGAAGCAGCAGCCTTTTTAGAACCACCAGCTTTGCTAGCTTTCTTATTCTTTTTGTGCTTGCAGTCTTCTTTTGCTTCAGCTTTCGTTGGCTCAGCCATTGGCTTCCAAACGGATGTGCTATCATTCAACATATCTGTGTAGCTATTACGCTTAGCGTGACTTCTACCTTTTCCTTTTTTCTGCTCTTTAGCAACAACAGGCTTTTTATCTTTAGCAGCAACAACTGGAGCAGCAGCTTTCTTTGCATCAGCAGCTGGCGCCGCTACGACTGGAGCTGTTGGAGCTGGTGCAACTGGCGCGGCAGCAACTACTGGAGCTGGTGCAATTGGCGCAGCAGCAACTACTGGAGCTGATGCATCTACAGCTGCAACTGGTGCTGCAGCAACAACTGGTGCAGGTGCTGGCGCAGCCGCATAAAGTGCTGTTGTCCCAGCCAAAACCAAAGCAATATTTAACATTTTTTTCATGACAGAATTAACTCCTTAAATAATTTAACATGGAACCAATAGCCGGATCATTACCAGCTGGATCTTACTTAAGTTTATACCGCAAATTATTAATAAAACCTTAAAATTTTAAGCGTAAATAGTATGTATTTATCTAACCCTGTGGCTTTTGCGTCACCAAATTCATAGTATTTTCACTTTTCTCATAAAATAACTTATTAGTCATAATAGTTTCAACATCTACACAGCATACGTTTTTCCTTGCATTTAGAATTTGCTCGATGTATAAAGAGACAGTCAGTTGTCGCGGGGTAGAGCAGCCCGGTAGCTCGTCAGGCTCATAACCTGAAGGTCGTTGGTTCAAATCCAGCCCCCGCAACCAATCTTACATCGTATAATATGTTGGTCTCTTTCTCAAAATTCTTAGCATCTTTTCTTGGACTTGGCTATCTTCCCTTGATGCCAGGCACGTGGGGCACTATTGGCGCCGTTTTTTGCAGCTTATTTTTCCTAAATATCTCACCTTATATTTTACTAATTATCACTATTATTACTACGTTCATTGGCTTTTATGTTTCAGAAATAAGCCTAAAGGCGACTGCCTATAATAGTATGGATCCAAGCTGGATTGTAATTGATGAAGTTGCAGGATACTTTTGGGCGATATCACTCATTTCTTTTGTGCGTCCTATTGATTATCTGCAACTCGCGATTGCGTTCATTTTCTTTCGTATTTTTGATATCATGAAACCTTGGCCAATCTCTTGGATTGATCAGTCAATGGCTACATCACGCAAAACAGCGGCTCTTGGTATTATGCTTGACGATGTACTAGCAGGTATTTTTGCAGCACTATTTACCTTATTTGCGTGCCGCGTAATTCTCAACTAATCATACTACAGAACATTTACTAATATTTTTTGTAAGCCATGCATGAATTCTTCTTGCGTCACGATTGGGCAATCAACGTACTTAGCTGCTGTAAACTCTACGGCAAGATAACTTCCTTCATAACCAATCTCGTCCAAACTCATTTGAATGTTTTCTAGGTTTCGCATCTTATCATCAATCATAATGATCTGTTGCGGCATTGTTGGTATTGTCGATAAAAGAGATGTTAAGACCATTCCTTTGTGTGTAAGAGAATGTTCACCATTCGTTATCATCACACCATTCTTATATTGCGGGATGTTTCCACGATATGTTGGAAATTTAATTGTTTGAAAGTCGTTGTCATCAGGCGCTGTGATGGAAAAATCGATACCGAACATTGCTAGTTGCTTTGTTCTCCACTCCATCATATCGTGTTTTGAATCAATAAGGCCTGACAAAAGCGCTGTACACGCCATAGTTGGAATATTAAGTGTTTGAAGACGCTCAACCATTTCCGACATTGCGGGGTGCAAAAGCTCGAATTCAATCCGAACAAGCGCACAATGAACTAAATAATCAAACTCTTCGTGGCCATACTGTGATTCTATTGACGAAATAATTTCATTATGTAAATCCAAATTTGGTATTTGAAAAACAACCTCTTTAGTATTTAAAAGCACCATATCCACATCAAAAACAACAAGTGTATCTTTATTTGCTCTTGTTAAAATTTTTGCAAGCGCATCTGCATCGGCAATGGTCATAAATTCAGTTTTTTCTGAAGACACTTTTTGCTTATTTAATTGAAAGGTCATTATTATTTATCCCAATATTTTGTGTATATAACTATACATAATGACAAAAAGAATACAGGCCTTATTCATACAAAAATCATAAAACAAGTCTTATTCGAATCCTGCAGAACCAATCTTACAGCAAATCCTTAACAATCACATCGTTTTTCGCATACACATGCCTTTTGAATGATACCTGTTTGTGCAATTGGAACAACAGAATAATTTGCTTGTTGTGCGCTGACAATTGGCGCATTCATCAATTGTGTCCTGCCCGGCGCGCTTACAAGCTGAGCGCTTACAGTTGATGTGCTGATTTGCGTGCCAACAGTGCTCGCTGCATCAGACCTAACAGTAGTTGATTGAGCATTAACCGCCATAGTAGAGACAGGCTGTGCAAGAACTGAAGGGGCACCCACGGGCTGTGTAGTAATAGCGGAAGTATTTACTGGCTGCGCAGCAACAGCTAATGTTCCCGCAGCATGTGTCGTGCCAGTTGCAAGCGTTTCCACGGGTACGGGCTGTGTAGTAATGGCAG
>JANRCF010000020.1 GCA_030727085.1 Alphaproteobacteria bacterium
ATGAAGTCTTTCAAAAAAATGTTAACCGTGTTGCACTTCAAACTTGAATGGAGCCATCTCCAAGAGCATCACGCTCAGTCAAGGCAGTTTTAATGGTATTCAATACAGTTGCAGGAAATGCAGGCACTACTGAATGATAAGTATCATCAATGTACTGTGCTGTTAATACGCTACGGTTCAACCACAGCTTTATAATCGAAAGAGGTGCTCCACTGCCTGCAGCCCAAGACAAATATGTCATTTTCAATGTTGCCCCACTGTATTCAGTTTCTGCTGCAACCATCAGAAGGTAGAGATCGCAAAAATCAATAACAGGTGCTGCCTGACTTCTAAAGAATCCATCTAAAGATGCTCTCTGTTTAACAGAATTAAGTTGACGATTCCAAATAAAAGGACGAACTTTTTTAGTTGTTCTTAGAATAGACTTTGCTTGATACATACTTACATTTCGTGCTTCCCAAGCATGACACGCATGTGCTTCACTGACTAAATAGCTTTGCGCTATATTGGGATTCATTGGAGACTCTTCAAACAAAACCTCTGTTGGAATTGGTGTTTTATTGTTCGTCTTTGCAAGATTAAAAGGATAAAACATATATTCAGCATAAGAACTTTGATGCCGCCTCAATTCTGCAACCATTTGTGTTCTTAACGTGCGCGCCCAATACCCCCATGGTTCGGGCTTATAATTAAAAACGCAAAGCGTTGATATTGCTACATCCCTAGCACTACCAAGCGTATCCTTGTAATCAATAATGTGGCCCCTGCACTTCGTAATTGTTCCTTTTTTATAATCATCGGTCAACATTGGGTAAGTGTTTCTTAGTGTCTCAGGAAATTCAGTTCCCATTCTTGTCATTGCAAAACCATGGGTAGGGACCCCTTCTTCACTGACAACAAATTGAATTCGATCATACTCGTCTGGTCCAAACACATAAATGTTAAAATTAACAGCTTCAACACATTGATGTTTTAAAATTTGCAAGCTCCCTAATTCATCAATCGACCAAATAAATCCTGCAGGTAATCTTGGCTTTGCCGTGTCTGCAACTCTTTGAACACATTCAATTCCTTTTAGTTTTCGCATCCCCCACTTCTGCACGATTGGCGGATTCACAAGCACATCATACTGCCTATGCAAAGCATTAATCTCTCCTACAAAATCTGTATTTGCCTCAAGAGGTGCGTATACAAATATAGAAAAAGCGAAAATTATAGTAAAAAGGAGCTTGTTGTGCATTCTGTACCTTTAAGTTTAATCTTTTTATAAAAATTATGGGTATAAGATGTTTAAATCTATCCTACCCGCGCATCCCATGAATCCAACCATCCACAGCCGACAACGCAATCATCTCACGCGCACCCGTGCGACGATTTTTATATTCGACGACCGACTCCTGAACGGCTTTATTGCCCACAATCAGATGATGCGGAATACCGATCAAATCCATCGTGGCAAATTTTGCACCGGGGCGTTCATTACGGTCATCAAACAAAACATCAATGCCTGCGCCTGTAAGCTTTTCATAGATATCATTCGCAATCGCATCGCACGCTTCATCACCTGTTTTTGCTGAAATCAACGCTACTTTAAACGGCGCAACCGCATCTGGCCAAATGATCCCCGCATCATCATGATTCGCCTCAATGATCGCAGCGACCAAACGCGACACACCAATACCGTACGATCCCATTTCAGGAACCACAGCTTGGCCATCCGCACCGGCTACTTTCACATTTAATGCATCAGAATATTTTTTACCAAAATAGAAAATATGGCCAACTTCAATTCCGCGCGCAGACTTCAAACGATCTGCTGGCACAGGGCAATTATCCGCATCATGCTTTTCATCTGCCGCCGCATACAAAGCTTGCAAATGGTCAAACGTACGCTGTTCTGGCGTCAATGAATCATACGCTGCATCATAATAAACAGTACTTTCTCCCGTTTCCGCCATAATTTGGAATTCATGACTAAGATCACCGCCAATTGCACCAGAATCTGCCTTAACTGGAATTGCTGTTAATCCCAAACGGTTAAACGTACGTAAATAACTTTCAAAAATCCTTTGATATGTTGCACGCGCGCCCTCATAATCCACATCAAATGAATAACCATCCTTCATCAAAAATTCACGGCCACGCATCACACCAAAACGTGGGCGCATCTCATCACGAAACTTCCACGTAATTTGGTAAAGCACTTGTGGCAAATCACGGTAACTTTTTACGTATTGACGAACAATATCAGTAATGACTTCTTCATTCGTAGGACCAAATAACAAGTCACGATCATGGCGATCTTTAACACGCAGCATTTCTTTGCCGTAATCTTCATACCGACCACTTTCTTGCCATAATGACGCTGGTTGCAACGTTGGCATAATCACACGATGGCAGCCAATTTTGTCTTGCTCATCCGCAACGATTTTCTCAATCTTAGACAATACTCGTTGCCCTAGCGGCAGCCATGAATAAAGCCCAGACGCACATTGATTCACCATGCCAGCGCGCAGCATGAGACGGTGCGACACAATTTGCGCATCAGCAGGTGTTTCTTTAAGTACTGGCAAAAAATAAGCAGATAAACGCATTTTAAAATGTCCTTTTATGGGTATTTGGATCTTACTAAAGAAAAACCCCCGGCGACTTTTTTGCCGCCGAGGGTGTTAATTAAGCGGAAAAAAAATTAACGATGTACAATCACAGACGGTGCCGGCGTCAATGGTTGGACTTCAGCAGTTCCTGTTGTATCTGGATAAATACGTGAACGGCCTCTATTTGCACCTATGCTTTCCTCAAGGAAAACATGTTGGCCAACGCGCATTGGATTATCTGCACCTTGAACGACTGTCTTTATAACGCCGCTATTTAATTTCACAGTGTATTTAATACCATCTTGGTTACCAAGGGCTTGTTCAGCAAATGCACCGCCAACACCGCCAGCAAGTGCGCCAACACCAACTCCAACGAGTTGGCCAGTACCTTTACCAAAAGCAGAACCGAGCAAGCCACCACCAAGTGCACCAAGCCCCATACCCATGCCATTTTCACGGAGCTTCTCTGTTTCAGAAACATTGACTGTTTCCATAGCAATAATTACGCCTTGTGACGTGTTAGCAGACTCCCCAACACTCGCTGAATTATAATTCTTTGATGAGATATTACGTGTACAGCCTGAGCCAAAAATCACAACTGAGACACTTAGCAAAAGTACGGTGGTTATTTTTTGGACATTCATATTTGTTTCCTAATTATGTGTAAATAATAGGAAAATTATAAATTACACATAACGGTTTGTACACGTTTATTTTAAGCCCAAGCGATTAGCAACCAATTTAGAAATTTCGCTATATAATAAAGCACTTTCAGACAAGGATGAACCAATCGCCAACGGAACCCCCGCGTCACACGACAACCGAATAGCTGGGGCTAATGGAATAGCACCTAAAAACGGAATCCCCGCAGCATCAGCTGCCTTATGTGCACCATCACGACTAAATATATCCGTATTCATACCACAATTCGGGCAACAAAAATACGCCATATTTTCAATCATTCCCACCACAGGGATAGACACTTTATCAAACATCGCAATGGCTTTTTTCGCATCAATCAACGCCATATCTTGCGGGGTAGACACAATGACGGCACCATCCACAACCAACTGCTGCGCCAAGGTTAAATGCACATCACCCGTACCTGGCGGTGTATCAATAACCAACAAATCAAGCTCGCCTTCATGCCCCCACGCAACTTCGAACAATAACTGATGCAGCGCCCCCTGGACCATCGGCCCCCGCCAAATCATTGGCATCGCTTCGTCAATTAAGAATCCCATCGACATAGCGGACAAACCATATTTTGTAATTGGAATCAACTTTTTATCATCTGATACATGCGGCTTATCATAGGCCCCAAGCATCAATGGCAATGAAGGACCATAAATATCAGCATCCAACATACCAACCTGAAGCCCTCTTTGCTGAAACGCAATTGCAAGATTCAATGCGGTAGTTGACTTCCCTACCCCGCCCTTACCAGACGCCACCAATAAAATTTTCTTAACCCCTGGGATAGGCTTTTTATTCATTGGACTCTTAGGCGCATGCGGAGGTTTTTTAGCTTGAGGCTTAGCATCCATAGAGAACGACACATGAACTGCTTTATCGCCTTTAAGCGCATCTTCAACAGTTGTTTTTGTTGCAAGTTGGTCATCAGCGGGTAATTCCGTCGCATCCAGCAATACAAGAATTTGCTTATCGTCTGCATGCAGGTTAATAAGGCGAGAGGCCACGCTTTGTAACTTCGTCTCGGATGATTGATCCGATGAGGTTGCATTAGGCAAAGCCAGTTGATTAAGTGTTCTTTTTATATATTCTAGGTTCATTTTCTCACGTGCATTTAGCGACCATTATTCGGCAATCCTACAGGCAATTGTATAATCATCGTAAAAATATTTGGCGTTGACCTTGCAACCTCCTCTTTTGAGTCTATTCTTTTGCGATTAATAGGGCTCTTTGGAGAACCAAGACTCGAAAATAAGCTTAAATAAATACAAGATGCTTGACCTTTATGGCTATCTATAAAAGCTTCCATACTAGCTAACACTAATTCTTTCATTTCATTAGATAGAGATTCTTTTTCTTCGCTTTCAATATCAACATATCCTATTTCATCTTCAGAAACATTTCTGACTGTTTTTTTAGGTTTATAAGTAAGCTCGCTCAAATAGGCGCTTCCATCATTTCGTGGGAGCTCTGTTAAATCAGGAACTACTCCAGCCGTCGATTTCCTAGTAGAGAGCTTATCCTCAGAAAACTCCTCTGATAATCCCTCATGAACCATAGCAGCCGCTGCAAAAGATACACACGAAGACACATTCATTCCAAATATTGACACAAATATGGCGGCTAAAAACTTATTGTACATACAGAAAACACATTAAATTTGAATTGCATTTTTGCATGATACCCGCAATTAAAAATGATCGCAACCCGCCTTAAAAAAATAATGCAATTTATCTTAAAATTTCAACTTCCAAACTAAAAATAAAGATTGGCACTGCAATAACAAAAAAAGAATTTCAGCAAAATTTTCCACAAACACATGAAACACCAGCAACGTGGATTGTAAAACTAAAGAGAGTGTTCTATAATTTTTCAGACGTGCACTCGATTGTTTACTCTCATGCGAGTGCAATAAAAATTCACACGTAACATCAACGTTAAGGCCGAGTATTTTTATGAGCAAAGATCCAGAAGATCCAAATGACAACCCATGGGACACAAGCTCGGATGATACAAAATCCAAGCGGTCAACGAAGAAAACACCGGAACAACCGACAAATCCATGGGCCAAACAAGATGGCACATCACCTTTTCGTAAGCCTAATACCACAAACAATAATGACGATATGTTTTCATCATTTATTAAGCAGGTAAAAAAAAGTAGTGCTAATTTTGGTGGAAACAATGGCGGAAATAAAGGCACTGGAAATAACTCTGGTAGTGGTACGCCTCCTGTAAATTCAACAGGTATAAGCAAAGCCGGCCTTGTTGGCATTGTTGCTGTAGCAATCGCACTATGGCTTTCAACAGGTGTATTTCGTGTGCAAGACCAAGGTGGTGAAATCGCTGTTGTTTTACGTTTTGGAAAAATGACACGTACAGCAGGCCCTGGGTTGCACTATCGTTTGCCATTCCCACTTGAACATCACATCATAAAAAAGACAGCCGTCGTTAATAAAATTGATAGCGTTGTACAAGTTGATACAGGCCGTAATTTTGATAAAACACTCGTCTTAACAGGCGATGAAAATATGGTTCATATCAATTACACGGTTCTTTGGAAAATAAAGGATATTAAAGATTTTCTTTTTTCAGTACGCGAACCGGAACAAACAATTCTAGTGGCTGCTGAAAGTATTGTCCGCGAAATCATGGGACAAACGACTGCTCGCGAAGCGCTCACAGAAAAACGTGATGCAATTGAATTAAAGACACAAGAACTTCTCCAGAAAGTTTTAAATCAGTACAATATCGGCGTTCAAATCGTAAAAATACAGTTGCAAAAAGTTGATGCGCCAAGCGAAGTTATTGATGCATTTAACGACATGCAGGCATCCCTTACGGATGGTGACCGTATGCGAAATGAAGCCGAAGCATATCATTTTGAAATCGTACCAAAGGCACGTGGTGAGGCATCTAAGATCGTCCAAGAAGCTGAAGGTTATGAAAAGGAAGTAATTGCACGCGCACTTGGTGAGGCAGATCGTTTCAATAAAATCTATGTTGAATACAAGAAAAACCCTGAAGTTGCACGCAAGCGTCTCTACCTTGACACAATGGAGCACGTGTTAAGTCGTGTAAACAAAACAATCATTGATCCAAAGGCAGCGCCCGGACTTGTACCATATTTTCACCTACAACCCGGCGTAAAAGCTGCTAAAAAACAAGGGTAATTGTCATGTCTCAACGTTCTCTTTTAATCATGCTGTGCACATTAGGTGGCCTTTTTGTTTTAGGCTCCTCTATTTTTGTCGTCGATCAAGTAAACCAAGCTGCCGTACTCCAGTTTGGTGAAGCGAAAGCATTCCACAATGAACCTGGCCTTAAATTTAAGTTGCCATTCATTCAAGAGGTAATGTTTTACGAAAAACGTATTATTGATTACGATTCCGACCCCATTTCTGTTATGACAGTTGATCAAAAACGTCTTAATGTTGACGCTTATGTGCGTTATCGTATTGTTGATGCGTTAAGCTTTTTCCGTTCAGTAAGCCCAGCCAATGAAATAGGTGCACGCATGCGTCTTGACGCCGTTGTGTCAAGCAGCATAAAGAATGTCCTGGGTAAAGTAGAACTTCGCAAACTATTGAGCGCAGAACGTGTTTCTATTATGAAACAAATTCGTGATGAAGTAACGGTTCTATCAAAATCGCTTGGCCTTGAAATTGTTGATGTTCGAATCATACGTACTGAATTACCAACAGAAAACCGCCGTGCCGTTTTTGATCGTATGAATTCTATTTTAATTCGAACTGCAAAACAAAACAGAGCGGAAGGTGACGAAAAAGCACGCGGAATTCGTGCAAATGCCGAACGCGAACGAGCTGTATTGTTAGCGGAAGCACAGCAAAAAGCACAAGGCGTTCGTGGTAAAGGTGATGCAACAGCAATGGAAATCACAAATAAGGCATTTGGCGTCGATATTGAGTTTTACAACTTTTACAGATCACTCGAATCGTATCGCCAGACCATGCAATCAGAAACTTCCATGGTGCTGTCTGCTGATCACCCCTATTTACACCATTTTGCACACCCATCAAAAACACAACACTAAAAAATAAACTTAAGGAGCATCTTTTATGACGTTATCTCACCTTCTTTCTATTCACTGTGCAACACTTGCTTTATGCACAGCAATCACCATATCAAACAGCTGCGCACGATCAGAACGCGTATCGACGACGAATGCTGAGAAAAAAGTTGAAAGTACAAAAACGCCGCCTAAAAAAGGCAATGCCTCTTCTGCAGCGGCTCTATCTACGCCAGCAGAAACCATAAAAGCAGGACCGACAGCAGCAGTTGTTAAGCCAGGAACAAATTCATTCGGAACAATAGATATAAGCCTTGGGTTTTCACATGTGGCTGAACCTGCCCTACCGTCTGTTGTAAACATTGCGACCACTCAAATTATTGACCCAAAAGCAAAAAGCGAACGACCACAAATTCCATCAGGTACGCCATTCGATGAACTATTTCGCGAATTCTTTGACCATCAACAACTTGATACACCGCGCAAAGTGCAATCATTAGGTTCTGGCTTCATTATTCGTGTAACAACCGATGCAGCCTATATCGTTACAAACAACCACGTTATTTCTGATGCAAAAAAGATTACGGTTTATCTACATGACAAAACTGAATTAGAAGCAGCAGTACATGCAGCAGACGAACGTACAGATATTGCTGTTCTTAAAGTAAAGTTAACAGACCTACCTGATACAAAACGAAATCTGATTGCACTCGAATGGGGCAATGACATAGAAACACGCGTTGGGGACTGGGTTCTTGCGATTGGCAATCCTTTTGGCCTTGGGAGCAGCGTCACAGCAGGTATTATTTCAAGCAAGGGGCGAGATCTTATGACAGCGGGACGCGATCGCTATGTAGATGACTTCTTGCAGCACAGTGCGCAAATTAATATGGGCAACTCTGGTGGATGCCTTCTCAACATGAAACGTCAAGTTGTTGGCGTGAATACCGCCATTTTCTCACCAACAGGCGGCAACGTCGGTGTTGGCTTTGCCGTACCATCAGGTGTTGCTAAGAAAACAGTTGATCAACTTATTGATTTTGGCCGCACAAAACGTGGCTGGCTTGGTGTGCGCATACAACATCTAACAGATGATATGGCAGAGGCGTTAGGTCTTAAGTTACAAGGGGCAATGGTAAGTGGCGCTACAAATGATGGGCCCGCAAAAAAAGCAGGCGTCCAAGATGGCGATATTATCATTGAATACAATGGAAAATCCATTAACGATCAAAACCGTTTATCACGCCTGGTAGGAGAAACAGAAATTGGAAAAACCGTTCCTTTAAAAGTATGGCGCAAAGGTAAAGAAGTGATGCTGCAAGTGACTATTGGCGAATACGAAGAAGCTGTTAAAAATGGTAAGCTAGATGAATCAGATTCATCCAAATCAGCAAAAGTCGAAACAACTGAAATTTTGGGTATAACATTAAGCCCCATCACAGAAAGCGCCCAAAAGAAATTGAACATATCACCACAAGCGAAAGGTGTTTTAATCACTAAAATTTCGCCCGCCAGTGCCGGTGAGGACGCAGGCCTTGTTGCTGGTGAAATCATTGTAGAGGTGAATCAAAAAGATGTTCAAAAGCCGAAAGATGTACTGGATTTCATCAAAGAAGCTAAGAAAAATGGCCGCAAGAACGTTATGTTGCTTGTGACGCGCAAAGGCGAACCGCGCTACCCATCACTTAGAATTGAAGACGAGCCAAAAAAAGATGAATCCAAAAGGGATGAACCAAAAAAAGATTCAAAGAATTCATTATTTCCTGAATCCTTAAAAGCAGGCACGGAAAAAAAGCCTGAAGACGGTAAGAAGGCACTAGGGGTAGAGCATCCTGCAAATGCTGGAGCGGCTGCGCCAGCTGCATAGCAAATTATTACTTTAGAAAAGGAAAAAAGCACGTTTTTTATAAAAATGTGCTTTTTTATTATCCCCCGCTAAACATCCAACATCTTCAATAGCCTCCCCTCTTTAAATTGATTACCAGCGTCATTGCGCTTCATCGAGGCTTGGCATGGCTGTTTAAGTAGTAAGATCGGCACGTCATCTTCGCTTCCTTGGTAGGCGCAGGCAAAGGGCTGCGGACGTCATGATGAACAACCACTATAGCCCCGTAAGGAGGTGTGGTTCACTAATGGGGCCACACAACACCCATGAGAGGTTGCCATATGACCAATTTAATAGATTGAAGTCTATAGACAAAAAAAGCGCCACAAAGGGCGCTTTAATTGCAGATTAATCTAACTTAACCTTGACGTGCTTTAAACCGTGGGTTTAGTTTGTTAATTACATACAAACGACCACGACGGCGAACAACCTTACAAGCCTTATGACGGCTTCTAAGTGTTTTAATTGAATTCGCGATTTTCATAATATGATGAACTCCTAAAAACTAAATGCAGTATACAAAATACATTTAAGTGTGTCAACAAAAAGTCGCTTTGTAAAAATGTATGCTAAATATCCAAAGATTATTATAAATAAAAAATCTCAAGCCACTTGCGTGGGAATATTTTTTAATGCCTGATTAATTATACGTTCTCTTTCTTTGTTCAATCTTTCTCTCTCAGAAGAAAATTGCTTGGGCATCTGGGGCTCTGTCATGCGTCCCTTAAATAACTCCTGTAATTGCTTTTTCAGTTGCTCCTGAAAACTCGCGTGCTGATCTTGCTTTTGAAGAGAACCCGAAGATTTAGCACTGTCTCGCACTCCTGCCCCTTGCTCCTGGTGAGCCGAACCAGACATTCCAAAACCATTTATCGAAAATTGCATTTCTTGTCCCTTTCTCCACAAGTGAGCTGAGAAAGTCTTATTGGAAAAAGAAACCTTTAATGCTTCGGTCAGATCTGTTGGTTTTTCAAGTTTCTGATCATTAACTTTGGTCAACAAATCCCCTTTTTGCACAAAAGAAGCGCCGCCAAACAAACTAAGTGCGGCTATATTAGCATTGTTGTTTAGATCATTCAGCACAAGCAATCCCTTGCTATCAGATGGCATGCGAATCTTTTCCGCAAGCTCAGGCGTCAATGCGACAACCTCAATGCCATTTAATGGGTGGTTGCCTGTAATAGTTACTTTTTCTAATAGCGCATTCCTTGAATGCTTAACAGCCTTTACTAGCAACTTAACAAGCTTCCCCTCTCTCCAAACAAGGAACTCTACTTCTTTACCTGGTTCTGTAACATTTTCACGAATCCTTAAATCTTCTGGCATTTCAATCAAAACGCCACCAACAGAAACAATTATGTCGTTAGCTTTTAGACCCGCTTCCTTAGCAGGTGTGCTATCTTTAATTTTCGAAATCAACAGTCCCCCTGCGTAGGGAAAACCAGACTCATGGAGCATCTCGATTGCTTCCTGAACAAGTGGCCTGACGTCATAAAGACCAAAGGAACTTCCATCAATCTTGTTGAAGAATTTATTTAAATAATCAGCAATCGTATTAATCGGAATAGAAAATCCAATCGACGACGCATTTGATAGCATTGCATTATTAATACCAACTAAATTCCCACACCTGTCGACCAAAGCCCCACCAGAATTTCCAGGGTTTACCGCAACATTGTGCTGCAGAACAATAAAAGATGAATTTAGCGCGGGGATATTTAAACGCCTCCTTGTTGCAGAAATATGACCGTCTGTGAATGTTTTTCCAAGATTCAAATTAAGTGCATTTCCGAGAGCCGCAACAAAGGCACCTCTTTTAATGTCTTTAACAGACCCTATTTTTAAATATGGCAGTTTTGCACCATTAAGATTCTCAATTTTTAAAATCGCACGATCAATTTCAGGATAATTAGCAACAATTTTAGCTGTATACTTGCGGTAATCTGCTAACTTTACGGTTATCTTGCTTTCAGGCGAAACAATATGCCCACATGTAACTAAATACCCGTCTGCACTAATAATAACCGCTGATCCATTAGATTTTGCTATCTCACTAAGCTGCTTTCCAGTTTTAGGATCAACAATCTGATAATAGCGCTGAAATTGAGGCAGAGTAATGTAAACATTTTTCAAACCTTTTGTTTGAATATCAACAACAGCATTTGCAGCGGCTTCATCCAACTTGGTAAAATCACTGTTGTCAATTAAGACAGGCTCTTTACCAGTCGCTAAATGATAAAAAGTCTGACGTTCAGATACACCAGACTTTTGCGATATCATTAATAAAAAGAGTACGGAAAGAGAAAAATTTAAAAATTTCATATTAAATCAAAATACAAGATACTATCTCATTTCTAACCTAAAATCTTTAAAGATCTATTAATCCTCAACAACCTTTGCAAGAGAGGTCGGATCAAAGTCCACCAGCTGAATGATTGCCATTGGTGCATTATCGCCATAACGAAAACCTGCTTTAACTATGCGTGTATATCCACCTGCACGTGTATTAAAACGTGGAGATATCACTGACATGAGCTTTGTTACTGCACTTTCTGATCCAATACGAGAAATTGCTAAACGACGTGTTGCTAAGTCTGTCGACTTACACATTGTTATGTACTTTTCAACAATAGGACGTAATTCTTTCGCCTTTGGTAAAGTTGTTTGGATATGCTCATGCTCAACAAGAGCCTGAACCATATTCTTAAACATCGCCTTGCGGTGTGAGGATGTTCTATTTAGTTTACGACCACTAATCTTATGACGCATTTTTTTCTATTCCTTAATTAAAAACAGACCTTAATTAAAAGGGTCTTCTATACTACGAGCAAGCTCTTCAACATTTTCTGGCGGCCAATTTGGAATAGTCATTCCAAAACCTAATCCCATATGTGCGAGAACTCCTTTTATTTCGTTGAGTGACTTACGACCAAAGTTTGGTGTTTTAAGCATTTCACCTTCAGATTTTTGAACTAAATCACCAATATAGAATATATTCTCAGTCTTAAGACAATTTGCAGAACGAACGGAAAGTTCAAGCTCATCAACCTTCTTAAGCAAATATTTGCTAAATGTAATGTGCTCTTTACTGTCTTTTGCATCCAAAGCTTGCGGTTCTTCAAAATTAATAAATTGTTGGAATTGATCCTGCATAATACGTGCAGCAAAAGCAAGGGCATCGTCTGGTTTGATTGAACCATCAGTATCAATTCTGACAATCAATTTATCATAGTCTGTGCGTTGACCAACACGTGTTTGCTCTACGCGGTAAATAACGCGCTTTACAGGGCTGAAAATGGCATCAATCGGAATAAGTCCAATTGGCTTGTCTTCAATTTGCTGCTGTGCAGCAGGGACGTAGCCTTTTCCTGTTTGAACGGTAAATTCCATGTTAAGCTGCGCGCCTTCATCGAGCGTACAGATTACAGTTTCAGGGTCAAGAATGTCGACACCCGCAACTGGTTGAATATCTCCAGCTTTTACAACGCAAGGACCTTTTACGCTTAAACGCAAACGTTTTGGTAGTTCATTTTGCATGCGCATAGAAATTGTTTTTAAATTCAAAACGATATCTGTAACATCCTCACGAACGCCAGGAACAGCTGAAAATTCGTGCAAAACACCTTCTATTTTTACAGAGGTAATTGCGGCACCTTGTAGCGACGAGAGCAAAACGCGCCTTAACGCATTACCTAATGTCATTCCAAAACCACATTCAAGTGGCTCTGCTATAATTTCAGCAGACCTTAAATCTTGTGTTAAATAATGTACTTCTAATTTGCCACTTTTAATGAGTGACTGCCAGTTTTTTTCGATCACAACTTCACCCGTTATCTAAATTATACCCGACGTCTTTTTGAAGGACGACAACCATTATGTGGAACAGGTGTCGAATCACGTACAGCCGTTATGTTATAACCAAGAGATTGCAAAGCACGCAATGCAGTCTCACGACCTGAACCTGGACCACATACAACAACACGAACGTTCTTCAATCCATGCTCTGCAGCTTTTTTACCTGCTTCTTCTGCAGCAACTTGAGCTGCATAAGGCGTTGACTTACGTGCACCCTTGAAACCCATCATACCAGCAGTCGACCAAGAGATCGCGTTACCTTGCTCATCAGTAATTGTTATCAATGTATTATTAAATGTTGAATTAACATATACAACGCCATTCACAACATTCTTTTTTTCGCGACGCTTAACGCGCGCTACTGTCTTTTGTGCCATCTCTAACTATCCTACTTCGTCACTTTTTTCTTACCAGCAATAGCTACTGCTTTACCTTTACGTGTACGCGCATTTGTATGCGTGCGTTGTCCGCGAACAGGCAAACCCTTGCGATGACGCAAGCCGCGATAGCAACCTAAGTCCATCAAACGCTTTACGTTCATTGAAACTTCACGTCTCAAATCACCTTCAACTTTAATGTGCGCATCAATATATTCGCGAATCTTTAAAATTTCATGATCAGACAATTGATTGACTCTCTTTGTCATATCAATTTCTAAATCTTTCATGATTTGATTGGCGCGAACCAAACCAATTCCATAAATATAAGTAAGCCCTATAACGACTTTCTTTTGCGTCGGTACGTTTACACCAGCAATACGTGCCATCTATTTTAACTCCTTAGTTAGCAACTATAATCCTAATACTTTTAATAATTCTTGTTTAATGCCATCAATGGATTGAGCAGCATCAACCCTAAACAACACCCTTTGTGCTTCGTAGTAGGACACAAGTGGCTCAGTTTCTGCATGAAATATTTCAAGCCGATTTCGAATAACATTTTCATTGTCATCAGCACGAACTCTAAAGCTAGTACTTCCACAGCTACACCGTTCAGGCATAGCAGTTTGGTGATAAACAGCACCACACTCATTACATGTCATCCGACCTGACAATCGATCAAACAAAAGCTCATCAGCGATGCCAAAGTATACAACCTTTTCAAGCCGTTTGCCAGTTTTTTTTACAAAATCCAACAATCGTTGTGCTTGATCAAATGTTCTTGGAAAACCATCAAGGATAATCTTTTTACTATCATCAATAGTTTTAATTTTTTCTTCCATTAAGTCAAATATTATATCGTCTGATATAAAGTTACCTGCGGAAATATCCATCTGAAGTCGCAGCGCAGCCTCAGATTTCTTTTTAACCTCTTGACGAAGCAAGTCACCGGTGGATATGTGAGCAAACATGTCAGGATAAGTTAAAACTAGATTCTGAGCCTGAGTTCCTTTACCAGAACCTGGTGCTCCCAAAAATACAAGAAACGTCATAGTTAGACAAGTGTCCCCTTTGAACGAGCCTTTTTAATAAGCCCTTCATATTGATGCGCAACCAAATGTGATTGAACTTGTCCAATCGTATCTATCGTTGTCGTTACAACAATCAATATACTCGTTCCACCAAAATAAAATGGCAGCGAAACTTGGGACAAAACAATTTCTGGCAAAATACAGATTGAGGCAAGATACAAAGCCCCCACAACTGTTAGACGAGTCATTACGTAATCTATATATTCAGCAGTTTGCGCACCGGGACGAATACCAGGAATATAACTGCCTGATTTTCTCAAATTTTCTGCGGTCTCTGCTGGATTAAACATAATCGCCGTATAAAAGAATGCAAAAAAGATAATCATTGCGACAAAACAAAACATATAGACTGGCTGTCCATGCGCCATAACGCCTGCAATCTTTGCCCAAATTGAATTTGGATCACCAGCACCGGCAAAACCAATAATCGTGGTTGGCATTAGCAAAATTGACGATGCAAAGATTGGAGGTATAACACCAGCACTGTTAATCTTAAGTGGCAAATGCGTTGATTGACTTGTGGCAGGCATGTTTGCAGCCATTTGGCGTTTTGGGTATTGTATAGGTATCCGGCGCTGCGCCTTTTCCATAAAGACAATGTAGGCGATCACAGTCGCTACCATGATCAGTATACCCAATATGATAAAGGTCGATAAGGAACCTTGCTGCCCAAGTTGCAACGTTTGAATAAGTGCTTGCGGCAGGTTAGCAACGATACCTGCAAAAATGATAAGAGATGTTCCGTTACCGATACCACGTGATGTAATTTGTTCGCCCAACCAAACAACGAACATTGTACCGCCCGTTAGCGTAATGACTGTCGATAACCGAAAGAAGAAGCCAGGATCTATAACGGCTGAACCAGAATAACCAGACATTTTTTCAAGTCCGATTGCGATACCGTAGCCCTGAATAACAGCCAAAAGAACTGTACCGTAACGTGTATATTGGTTTAACTTTTTACGACCAGACTCGCCTTCTTTTTTTAAAGCTTCAAGATGGGGTGAAATTGTGGTCATTAATTGAACAATGATGCTAGCCGAAATGTAGGGCATGATGTTCAAAGAGAAAATTGTCATACGCCCAATTGCACCACCAGAAAACATATCCAAAATACCAAGGATACCGCCTGAGTGCGATCGCGTAAATTCTTCAATAATAAGTGGGTTTATCCCTGGAATAGTAATATATGTCCCCAAGCGAAAAATGATGAGTGCACCAAGCGTAAACATGATACGCTTTTTGAGATCTTCAGCTTTCGAAAACGAAGCGAATGAAATTCCTGATGCGAGTTGCTCAATTGCTGAGGACATATATTTGTTTCCTTATTCCATTTCGAGAGTAATACCAGCCTTCGACGCTATTTCCTTAGCCTTGGAAGTAGCACGCGTAACAGCTAGCGTTATTTTGGCCTTTGGTTCACCATTACCTAGTAAACTTAGCACGCGAACTTTGTGTTGCACAAGGTCTTGATTCTTTAAAAATTCAAGATCAATGCGATCGCCCGCTTTAATGGATCCATTATCAATCATCACATTGATCATGTTGAAATCAATTTCAGCCATTGGCAATGCATGAATGTTTTTAAATCCACGCTTTGGTAAACGACGATAGAGTGGCGTTTGACCGCCTTCAAAACCGTTCATCGCGCAACCATTACGTGCAGTTTGTCCTTTTCCACCACGGCCAGATGTCTTACCAAGACCAGATCCAAGACCACGACCAACAAGCTTGCGTACTGTACGTGCGCCCTTGTTATCTGTTATTTCATTTATACGAAATTGTTGCATGATTAATTCTCGAGAATTTCTACCATGTGCGCAGCTTTAATTAAAAGGCCACGTACACCTGGTGTATCTTGGAGTTCACGAACTCGGTTCATCTTACCCAAACCCAATCCCTTAAGGTATTCACGTTGAACAGCTTCACGACGTTGTGGGCTGGCAATTTGCTTCACTGTGATTGTGTTTGGAGTTTGTTTTTGCTTTTTTTCAGCCATGATTATTCACCTTTCGCTTCTTCTTTAGAAACGATCTTTGCACCAGTATTTTCACGGCGCGCTACAATTTCACCTAGCTTTTTACCAAGCTTATTTGCAACTGAACGCGGTGAATTTACTGATCGTAGTGCATCAAACGTAGCACGTACCATATTATGGTAGTTTGTACTTCCCACTGATTTACTCACAACATCATGAAGACCTAGGGCTTCAAATACTGCGCGCATTGGGCCGCCTGCAATAACGCCCGTACCAGCCGGAGCTGAACGCAAGAAAACTTCACCTGCCCCATCACGACCGCGTACATCATGGTGTAATGTACGACCTTCACGCAATGGTACGCGAATCATAGTCTTTTTTGCCTTATCAACTGCTTTTTTAACAGCATCAGGAACTTCACGTGCTTTGCCAGATGCAAAACCAACGCGACCCTTACCGTCACCTACAATTACAAGTGCTGAAAAGCGGAGAATCTTACCACCTTTAACAACCTTTGTAACACGACGAACGCTAACGAGCTTTTCTACAAACTGCTCGTCACCACGTTGCTCTGATGTATTTCGTGCCATATCTATCTACCTTAAAAAACTAAGCCGTTTTCGCGAGCGCTTTCAGCCAATGCCTGAATACGTCCGTGATAAAGGAAACCAGAACGATCAAAAACGACTTCTGTTATTCCCTTTTCCTTCGCGACTGTTGCTAACATTTTACCAACAAGGGTTGCTGCTTCTTTTGTTCCACCCGATTTTACTGCTGACTTAATTTCTTTTGAAAGAGTCGATGCAGCAGCGATTGTAACCGAATTTTTATCATCAATAATCTGAGCATACATATGCTGATTTGTACGATGCACTGTCAATCGAAGACGGCCTGCTGAAACTAAACGAATTTTAGTACGTTGACGCTGTTTTCTACGTTGACGAAGTTCTACGGAAGTTATCATTATTTTTTCTTCCCTTCTTTTCTAACTACATACTCATTTTCACGGATAACACCTTTGCCCTTGTATGGCTCAGGTTTCCTGTAATTACGAATTTCTGCAGCAATCTGACCAACTGTCTGCTTACTTGAACCAGTAATTGCAATTTCAGTTGGCTTCTCACATTTAGCTGTTATACCCGCAGGTAAATCATAAACAACGTCATGGCTAAAACCAAGTTGAAGTGTGATTTTATTACCAGCAACACTTGCTCTGTAACCAACACCAACAAGTGCAAGGTTTACTGTGAAGCCTGCGCTTACACCCTTCACCATGTTTGCTACTGTACGTTGAGCAGTACCCCAAAGCGAGCGAACACGCATTGACTGGTCTTTTGGTTGCAACTTAATGTTGTTATCTGTTTTTTCGCATAGCACACACTCAGGAAGTGTGTATGATTCAGTACCAAATTTGCCTTTTACAGTCAAACGACCATTGTCATTTGCTAAAGTAACATCATTTGGTAATACGATTTCGTTTTTGCCGACGCGTGACATAATTGATTCCTCCTAGAATACAGAACAGATCAATTCGCCACCCATATTCAACTGTCGCGCCTGTACATCAGACATGATGCCTTGCGACGTTGATAGGATATTGATACCAAGACCGTTTGCGATTGGCTTAATGTCTGAAACAGCGACATAAACACGACGACCTGGTTTTGATTTGCGTTCGATAGTTGTAATAACAGGGTTGCCTTCATAATATTTCAATTCAACATTAATAAGGTCTATGCCTGGGCGAACGTTAGAACGTGAAAAACCACGAATGTAACCTTCAGATTGAAGAACGCTAAGTATTGCTTCTTTTTCTTTTGATGCGGGCATGCTAACTGTTTGCTTCTGCGCTCTATGTGCATTGCGTATACGAGTCAACATATCGCTAATTGGATCAGTTATTGTCATTTTACCAACTCGCCTTCGTGATGCCTGGAATTAAACCCTGGTTACCGAGCTCACGCAATGCAATACGTGAAACTTGAAACTTACGATAATAGCCACGTGCGCGCCCCGTTAATTCACAACGATTGCGAACGCGTGTAGCCGATGAATTTCGCGGCATTTCAGCTAATTTATGAACAGCTGCAATTCGATCTTCGAATGAAGCTTGCTTATCATTAACGATTGCCGACAATGTTGCACGTGAAGCTAATTTAGAAGCTACTGTGCGACGTCGTTTTAAGTTATTCTCTATAGAACTTTTCTTTGCCATTTTTCAGTCCTTAGCGTGTAAAAGGGAAGTTCATGGCTTTTAGCAGCGCTAAAGCCTCTGTATCATTTTGTGCCGTTGTACAAACAGTAACATCAAAACCACGAACTTTATCAACTTTATCATAGTTGATTTCTGGAAATACAATTTGCTCTTTGATACCCAAAGAATAATTACCTTTTCCATCAAAACTACGACTTGATAATCCACGGAAGTCACGAATACGTGGCATTGCTATATTGATCAAGCGATCAAGAAACTCATACATACGATCATTGCGCAAAGTTACCTTCGCTCCAATCGACATACCTTCACGCAGTTTAAAACCTGCTATTGATTTTTTTGCTTTTGTGATAACGGGTTTTTGACCTGCGATTGACATTAGGTCATCAACTGCAAATAGCAATTTCTTACTATCACTTACTGCCTCACCAACACTCATATTGATGACAACTTTTGTAACACGCGGCAAGCGCATTACATTATCAAGACCTAACTCTTTCATGAGCTGTGGTCTGATTTCTTTTTCATATTTTAACTTTAAGCCAGTCATAATACTTAACTTTCTTTACCTATGGCAAGCTTCTGGTCAATAATCAGTCTTTATACAGGTTGCCCTGATTTTTTAAAGATCCTAATTTTTGTACCATCAGGGTTAACTTTAAATCCTACCTTTGACGGAGCATCAGTAGATGGATCCAAAACAGAAACATTGGAAATATGTATTGGCAATGTTTTTGTTATTGATCCAGATGGATTCTGTTGACTTGGGCGAATGTGACGGGTGACTTGATTAATTCCCTCAACTATTACACGTGCTTCACTCAAAAGAACTTTTTGAACTGTACCACGACGACCCTTGTTTTTACCAGTAGTAACCTGTACAAGGTCACCCTTTTTTATTTTAAAACGTAATTGTGTCATTACAACACCTCTGGTGCAAGTGAAATAATTTTCATATAGCCTGCGCCACGCAATTCACGTGTCACTGGACCAAATATACGGCTACCAATTGGCTCGCCTTGCTTGTTAATCAAAACGGCTGCGTTTTGATCAAAAGCAATGAGCGATCCATCAGGACGCTTAATGGCTTGGCGTGTACGTACAATAACGGCACGATGCACGTCTCCCTTTTTTACTTTGCCGCGTGGCATAACATCTTTAATGGAAACGACAATAATGTCACCTACTGAAGCATAACGGCGCTTGGAACCACCAAGAACTTTAATGCAGAGAACTTCCTTAGCTCCGGAATTATCTGCAACGTCTAAACGACTTTCTGTTTGAATCATGTCTCAATCTCTCTACACACGGCCCTCAACAACCCATTTCTTAGACTTAGAAATTGGTGCTGATTCGATGATTCTAACGTTTTCACCCATTTTGTAAGCATTTGCTTCATCATGAGCGGCATATTTTTTATGCCTTTTAATATATTTCTTATATACAGGATGCATTATGTTGCTTTCTACACGAACAGTAACGGTTTTATCCGCTTTGTCGCTTACAACTACTCCCTGAAGTACTCGCCTTGGCATGGCTTGCTCCCCTACCCTATGCTGACTGTTTCAGCTGATTAATACGTGTCTTTATGCGCGCAACATCTTTACGAATACCACGCATACGATTCATATTTGTCTGTTGACCTGAAGCATTGAGAATACGCATATTCATTGCTTCTTTTTTTAGATCAACTGCTTTCTGATACAGCTCAGAAATAGTCAAATTTTTCATTTCATCAAATTTCATGACTAACTCCGTCTGTTCTAGACTATTCGTTTAACAAATTTTGTTTGAATCGGAAGTTTTGCAGATGCAAGCGTAAACGCTACTTCTGCAATTTCAGGTGCAACACCCTCTAATTCAAACATGATACGACCCGGTTTTACACGGCAAATCCAGAATTCCGGAGAACCTTTACCACTGCCCATACGGACTTCAGCTGGCTTCCTCGAGACAGGAACGTCTGGAAATATTCTGATCCAGACACGTCCAACGCGTCGAATGTGTCTTGTAATTGCACGTCGTGCTGCCTCGATTTGACGGGCAGTAATTCGTGCCGGCTCAAGAGCCTTTAAACCATAGCTACCAAAGTTTAGCGTTGTACCGCCTTTGGCATCTCCGTGAATTTTACCTTTAAAGGCTTTCCGGAATTTGGTTTTCTTAGGTGATAGCATATCAGCCTCGAAATTTCTATTTGTTTACTATATATTCGGTTGTCTTTTTATCTTGTGCCATTGGGT
>JANRCF010000021.1:0-5146 GCA_030727085.1 Alphaproteobacteria bacterium
GGTAGTTTTGTCACTAACCATCTTAGGGTGTTGCACTTCATTTTAGAACAGGCGTATGATAACCCTTGATTTGCCTTATATTGATCAAGGCGGCGTCGGTGCAAGCACATCTAACAACAATACAATTTCACCTACTGGCACGCAAATTGGTTTGGGTGTTCAGTCGGGCGGTATATATCGTGACTTCTCACAAGGTGAGAGCATTCAGACGGGTAATTTCTTAGATGTAATGGTGGATGGGGAGGGGTTCTTCCAGGTCACTATGCCAGATGGTATGCTTGCTTACAGGCGCGTAGGTGCTTTTCAATTAAGTCCCAATAACGAGATCGTGATGCCTAAGACTGGATATGTTATCGCCCCAGGTATTACGCTGCCAGCAGGAACAACAGATGTGTCAATTAATGCACAGGGGCAAGTGTATGCTAAGGTGGCTGGCGCTAATGCACAAGTGCTTGTTGGGCAATTTCAGTTGGCCACATTTTTCAATACATCAGGATTGAAAGCAATCGGCGATTCGATGTTTCAAGAAACGCCTGCATCAGGTACGCCAGACGTTGGTGTGCCAAGTTCAAATCGTCGCGGTAACATTAAGCAAGGTTGGCGTGAAGGGGCAAACGTTAATGCTGTTGAGGAAATGACGGATCTAATAAAAATTGAAAAAATATATGACATGCTCACTAAAATTTTAAAAACAGGTGATGCCATGATGACGGCAGCTACAAGTGTTGGGCGATAATTTAGGAATAGGATTTTAATTCATGATAAAATTATTACGTTATATATTTTTTATAGTGTCGTTTTTTATTGAAATTGAAGTAAGGGCCGGGCCATTTACAAAAATATCAGTAGAAAAATCATTGGTTGCCGAAATTATGCAAAAAGTGTCATTTACAGATTTTGAAGTTGTTGTTGATACATGGCAAACAGGCTGGGCAAACTCTACGGATGATAAATCCTTAAATATTATTGAGCTTAGTGTGATGCCTGAGCAGAAACGATTTAATGCTGTCGTTGCATGGGGGGATCCGGCAAAAGGCGGGGTAATCAAAAAAGTTTCAGGTAAGATTCAAAAATTTATGATGATTCCAATTTTATCTGCGCCGGTTGGTCAAAAAACAGCGATTACTGAATCAAATATTTCGTATGTTCGCTTTTCAGATGATCAGATAAATCCCGGGATGGCATTAAGAAAAGAAGATATTATAGGTAAGTTTTTGAAGGCGGGTCGTTCTTTACAATTTGATAAACCTTTGCAATTGACAGATTTAGAAGTGCCAGTCCTTATTCGAAAGGGCGAAGAAGTTCGTGTTAAATATGTGGATCGTTTTTTGAGATTTCGATTGCAGCGGTTGCAAAAAGTAATGGCTGTGCTGGTGAAAGAATTTCTTTTGAAGTGGGTTCGGAAAAAAAGAAGACTATTCAGGCTACCGTACTTGCGTCTGGTCAAGCTGAGATTAGAGAGAGCTTATGAAAAAAGCGTGTGCATTAATGACATTACTGATGCTTACAGGTTGTAACTTGGCAGAAAAGCTATCAACGATTGGTGAGGCGCCTGAATTGAGCCAAATTCAAGACCCTACACGTGTAAAAGGGTATCAGCCCGTTAGTATGCCAATGCCAACATCGACTGTGATGCGAGCTGAGCACGGACCTTCTCTCTGGGAGACAGGATCTAGGGCGTTTTTTAAAGATCAACGCGCTGGAAAAGTTGGTGATGTGATAACCGTTGAAATTGCGATTGATCAGTCTGAATCTATAGAAATGACACCGAGTATTGAACGGAATAGTTCAGGTTCAGCAACAGTTACGAGTGCTTTGGGATTAGAGCGAAAAGCGGAAAAATTCTTTCCACTAAAGCAGCGAAGTAGAGATCAGATCAAAAATGATGATCCAAATCCAAATTGGCTTAAAGTTGGTTCAAATCCAAAACTTTCAGGCACCGCTAAGTACAATGTAAACGATAAAATGAAATTTAAAATAGCCGCGACTGTTTTGCAAATTTTGCCGAATGGGAATATGGTGATTGCGGGGCGTCAGGAAATTCGCTTGGTCAATGAGGTTCGTGAAATTCAAGTAAAAGGAATTATACGTCGGGAAGATATTTCTGCTTCAAACTTAATTAATGGTGAAAAAATATCCGAATTAAGAATTTCCTATGGCGGACGTGGTGAATTGACGGATATGCAAGCGTTTCCATGGGGGCAGCAAGTAATGAACAAGGTTTTGCCGTTCTAAAGAAATCTCAAATATAATTACATTTTTATGCTGAAATAATTTGCATTTTTGTTTTTTTGCACTATATTAAGTTTATAGAAGAGCGATCAAATACATTATGTATAATGTGCTGATCGTCACAACGATTTGGTGTTTTTTACCTTCGTTATTCCTTCAAAAAAGGCTGATGAAATGCTTGACTTTTTTCGCCTGTTAAATTAGTATCCATATAAATGTTTAAAGCTATGTCTTGTTAAGACAAGAAACCAGAGATCGTAATGCCAACAATTAATCAGTTAATACGTAAGCCACGTACACCGAAAGTTGCACGAAATAAAGTTCCTGCATTGGAAGCTTGTCCTCAACGTCGCGGTGTTTGTACGCGTGTGTTTACAACAACGCCAAAGAAGCCGAACTCGGCTTTGCGTAAAGTTGCCCGTATCCGCTTGACGAATGGGTTTGAAGTAACAGGTTATATCCCAGGTGAAGGCCATAACTTGCAGGAGCACTCTGTCGTAATGATTCGAGGCGGTCGTGTAAAGGACTTACCAGGTGTCCGTTATCACATTGTACGTGGTGCATTGGATACCCAGGGCGTTAAGAACCGTAAGCAATCGCGCTCAAAATACGGTGCGAAAAAACCAAAATAAATTTAAGTTCGTTTAGAGTGATCTTTTAAAAGTTAAAGTAAAGGAAATAGTGCATGTCACGACGTAGAGCCGCCGTAAAACGCGAATGCTTGCCGGATGCTAAATTTGGCGACACAATTTTGGCAAAATTCATGAATTGCCTTATGTATCAAGGTAAAAAATCAGTAGCAGAGGCTATTGTTTATGGTGCGCTTGATCGCATTCAAATTAAGGTCGGTAAAAGTCCGGTCGAGGTTTTTCATGAAGCAATGAATAATGTTCGCCCTGCGCTTGAAGTTCGTTCTCGCCGTGTTGGTGGTGCGACGTATCAGGTCCCAACAGAAGTTCGCCATGACCGTGCGCAAGCGCTTGCGATTCGTTGGTTGATCATTGCTTCGCGTAAGCGTTCGGAAAAAACAATGGAAGAGCGTTTGTCTGCTGAATTTATGGATGCATCAAATAATCGTGGTGCTGCTGTTAAGAAGCGTGAAGATACACACAAGATGGCTGAAGCAAACCGTGCTTTCGCCCATTACCGCTGGTAAGTAAGGGACAGTCATCATGTCAGAGACAAAAAAAATTCCATTAAACATGTACCGCAATATTGGTATTATGGCGCATATTGACGCAGGTAAAACGACAACAACTGAGCGCGTCCTTTACTACACTGGAAAATCTTATAAAATTGGTGAAGTTCATGAAGGTACTGCCGTCATGGACTGGATGGAACAAGAGCAAGAGCGTGGTATTACAATTACCTCTGCTGCGACTACTTGTTTCTGGAATGATCACCGCATTAACATTATTGACACACCAGGTCACGTTGACTTCACGATTGAAGTTGAGCGTAGCCTTCGAGTTCTTGACGGTGCTGTGGCAGTATTTGACGGTGTTGCTGGTGTTGAGCCTCAGTCTGAAACTGTATGGCGTCAGGCTGATAAATATCATGTTCCTCGTATTTGCTTTGTAAACAAGCTTGATCGCATTGGCGCGGATTTCTTCCGTTGTGTGGATATGATCGAAGACCGCCTTGGTGCGCGTCCTCTCGTATTGCAATTGCCAATTGGATCAGAAGCAGATTTTATAGGCCTCATTGATCTTGTTGAAATGAACGCTATTATCTGGCGTGATGAAAGCCTTGGTGCAAAATTTGATATCACCGAAATTCCAGCTGATTTACAAGAAAAAGCAAACGATTATCGTAAGCGCTTGGTTGAAATGGCTGTTGAGTCCGATGATGCTGTTTTAGAAGCATATCTTGATGGAACAGAGCCAACTGCAGATCAATTGCGTTCATGTATTCGTAAAGGTACTTTAAAAGGTCTTTATGTGCCTGTAGTGACTGGTAGTGCGTTCAAGAATAAAGGTGTTCAACCTCTGCTTGATGCTGTTGTTGCGTACTTGCCTTCACCACTTGATATTGGTGAAATTGTAGGCACAGAAGTTGATTCTGATGTTGAAATTATTCGTAAACCTGATGAAAAAGAGCCATTATCTGCGCTTGCTTTTAAGATTATGACTGACCCATTTGTTGGTTCAATCACATTCGTTCGTATTTACGCGGGTAAGCTTGAGTCTGGCTCGATGATTTTGAACTCAACAAAAGATAAGAAAGAGCGCATTGGTCGTATCTTGCTTATGCACTCAAATAATCGTGAAGATATTAAGGAAGCTGTTGCAGGTGACATCGTTGCCCTTTGCGGTTTGAAATTGACAACAACTGGTGATACGCTTTGTGATTCCAGCAAGCCAATCGTTCTTGAAAAGATGGAATTCCCAGAGCCCGTTATTGAAATTGCAATTGAGCCAAAGACAAAAGCTGACCAAGAAAAAATGGGTCTTGCGCTAAATCGTTTGGTATCTGAGGATCCTTCGTTCCGCGTAACAACTGACCAAGAAACAGGTCAAACTGTTATGAAGGGCATGGGCGAGTTACACTTGGAAATTAAGGTTGATATCTTGCGTCGTGAATACAAAGTTGATGCAAATATCGGTGCTCCCCAGGTTGCTTATCGTGAAACGATTACAAAGGCAGCTGACGTGGACTATACGCATAAAAAGCAGTCTGGTGGTTCTGGGCAGTTCGCACGCGTTAAGTTGACATTCGAGCCGCTCGAGCCAGGTTCTGGTTTTGTGTTTGAAAGCAAAATCGTTGGTGGTTCAGTTCCTCGTGAATATATTCCGGGTGTTGAAAAGGGATTAAAGTCAGCGCTAGACACAGGTGTTGTAGCTGGTTATCCGATGATTGACTTTAAAGCAACATTGACAGATGGTGCATACCATGATGTGGACTCAAGCACGCT
>JANRCF010000021.1:5156-5568 GCA_030727085.1 Alphaproteobacteria bacterium
CGCTTGCATTCGAAATAGCTGCTCGTGCTGCTTTCCGTGAAGGTATCACAAAGTGCGGTCCAAAGATTCTTGAGCCAATTATGAAGGTTGAAGTTGTCACACCAGAAGATTATATGGGTGACGTTATTGGAGACTTGAATAGTCGTCGTGGTCAAGTGACAGGTATGGATCAACGTGGTAATGCACGCGTGGTTAATGCTATGGTTCCTTTGGCAAATATGTTCGGGTACGTAAGTACATTACGATCTATGAGCCAAGGCCGTGCGCAAAATTCGATGACATTCGATCATTACGAGCAAGTTCCACAGAACGTTGCTGAAGAAATTAAAGCAAAAGTAGCTTAAGTTAATTTAGGGGATATACAATGACAAAAGCAAAATTTGAGCGGAATAAGCCGCACTGCAATATTGGA
>JANRCF010000022.1 GCA_030727085.1 Alphaproteobacteria bacterium
TAGTTTTGTCACTAACCATCTTAGGGTGTTGCACTTCATTTTAGAACAGACGAAGGCTATATTCTCAATATGGTTTTTGGCTCGATCAATTCGACTATTATTGTGTTTTATTTTTCGTTGTTGAATTAGCTGTAAGAATCTACACAAGTGGATCAATTTTTTTTAAAAGTAAATGGAATTTATTTGACACCTTTATTGTTATCATTTCCGTGCTTCCGCATGCGGGCTACCTAAGCTCCTTACGTTCATTACGTATTTTGCGCTTGGTGCGATTGATTCGGTTCTTTCCTAAGCTGCAATTTCTTATCCTATCAATCAAAAATGCAGTTCCTGGAATGATTAGTGTTTTATTTTTTCTATCACTTTTCTTCTTAATTTTTTCAATAATTTCGTTTAATTTATTTAAAGATTTGAATGGTGAGCATTTTTCTTCAATCTCGAATACACTAACGTCAATGTTCCAAATAATGATAAATGATAGCTGGAAAGAGATTGTACGGCCATTGCAACAAGCAGTATCATATGCAACTGCATTTTTCATTTGTTATCTTATAGTAATGAAATTTACACTCTTAAACCTATTTCTTGGCCTTATTATTAGCGCGGTACAAGCTGCTGCACGCGAAGAAAGCAAACAAACATTAAAAAATTTAAAAAAAGATATTAATGTTACAATAGAGACAGAAGTGAAAAGTGAAATCGCATTGGAAAGTAAAATTGACCTACTGATGGAAGAAATCAAATCTCTCAAATTGATATTAAACAAACAAAATTAGAATTCATTGATTATTTACAAACAAAGATAAATTGTCGCATACTGGCATAACCCCTTGTGGAGAGATTCTTAAACTATGTTACAAATGGCGCCTTTAGTACTACCAAGTTTTGGCTTTTTATTCATAATTCTATTATGTTACATGCTATCAAAAAGACGTAGCGCGATTGCTTGGTCAGCTGTTTTTAAATGCTTCTTTATTTCATTAGTCATCGCTATTGTGATTACACATATTCCTTTTATACAGCATGCGTTCACTCGTATGGGCCAAGCCATTAATGCTCTGCAATCAGCAACTTTTGCTGGCACAAAATTTGTTTTTGGATATCTTGGTGGCGCTGATGCACCTTTTATTATCCCAGAGGACCGTAAAGGCTTTACGCATATATTCGCTTTCCAATCGCTTCCAATGGTAATCGTGGTAAGTGCACTATCAATGTTGCTATTTTATTGGGGAGTGATTGCATTATTTGTTCGCGTTTTATCCCCTCTATTTGAGCGCATCCTTAACATTGGAGGCGCCATGGGAATAGTATCCATTACAAAAATATTTTTTGGTCCTATGGAAGTCGCACTTTTTGTAAAACCTTACCTTAAGAATTTTTCTCGTTCAGAGATGTTTACACTTATGACGCTTGGCTTAGCGACATCAGCGATGAGTGTCATACCTGTCTATGGACATATAATTCACAGCCTTATTCCCAATGCTTTACCTGTATTCTTAATGACGAATGTGATTACAATACCGATTGTCATTGGGTTATGTAAAATTATTGAACCAGACCAACATAAAACTGGCGGCTCGCTTGGCACCATGTACTCATTTACCGGATCACTTGATGCTATCAGCCGAGGCACACGTGAAGGACTGTCTATTTATGTAAATATTTTAGCGATGCTTATCGTAATGGCTGCATTGATTGCCTTATGTAATCAAATATTAGGATTGGTACCTACCACTAAAGTAATTACACTACAATACATCTTTGGATACATATTTTCACCAATTGCCTTATTAATGGGCATACCAGCAAACGAAACTTTTCAAGCAGCACAATTACTGGGCACCAAAATGGCCTTAAATGAAGTTTTTGCATTTATGGATTTTGCAACCGTAGGAAAAGGACTGTCGATCAAAACACGTATAATCCTAACATCTGCACTCGCAAGCTTTGCAAACTTCGCATCCATCGGTGTCTCTGTTGCTGGTATTGCGGCAATGTGCCCTGAACAACGAAACAATCTCGTAGCATTTGGCTTTAAATCATTACTTATTGGCACCTTAGCAACAGGCATTTCAGCGTCTCTTTTAGGAATATTGCTCGTTAAGTGAACTTAAGCTTGACGTACACGCTAAATTTTGTTTTAAATAGAATGTGCTGGAGAGATGGCCGAGCGGCTTAAGGCAACGGTTTGCTAAACCGTCATATGGGTTATTCCGTATCGGGGGTTCGAATCCCCCTCTCTCCGCCATCCACCTTTCTTTAGACTGCGCCTGACACCAACAAGCTCTATGTCAAAGCCTTTTCTGGCATAGCTTAATTTTTTCCAACAAAGGCCCTTCCTCATGCTACCCGTACTCGGAATTTACCAACACTATAAAGGCAATTTTTATCAAGTTATCGGCATTTCCAGACATTCTGAAACGCTCGAAATTCTTGTTGCATACCAACAGCTTTACGCTGGGTTTGGCCTTTGGGTTAGACCAGTTGAGATGTTTCTTGAAACAGTCACAGTTGATGGCAAACGTGTGCCACGCTTCAAATTTATAGAGGAGCATTTAGCTAAAGCACCGTTAGTGAGCTAACTTCACAGAACAAACAACATTTTGCGCATATAACCGTCATAAACCAATCTATTGATTTCCAAGACTCAATTTTGACTCAAGATGGATATAGACATTCACTTTTATATAAAATTTTACAAAAAATCTTTACAAATTAAAAATTTTAACTCAATATTAATCTAGCAAAACGTTTATTAACTTTTGAAAGAGGACTATAATCATGAACGGAACACCATTAAATCGTTACTTAGCAGAACTATTTGGCACATTCCTACTTGTACTTTTTGGTTGCGGGAGCGCCGTACTTGCAGGTGGGGACATTGGCTTTTTAGGCGTATCACTCACCTTTGGTATTACACTGCTCTTCCTAATCTACTGTATCGGACCTGTGTCTGGATGCCACGTAAACCCAGCCGTTACCTTATGTCTTGCTGCAGCAGATAAATTCCCAAAGACAGATATCATTGGATATATCCTTGCGCAACTTATTGGAGCTGTTATTGGTGCGTATGTACTTTATTTAATTGCACGTGGCCTACCGGGATTTGAGCTTGCAAAAGGATTTGCACTCAACGGTTTTGCTGAACATTCACCACGTAAATTCGGCATGATTTCTTGCTTCATTACAGAAGTTGTTATGACAGCAACTTTGTTATATGCAATTTTGTGTTCAACAAAGTCATACTACGCAGGCGGTTTTGCTGGCATTGCCATTGGTTTAACACTTGCTGCAATCCACATGGTAAGCATTCCAGTAACGAATACATCTGTGAACTTTGCACGTAGCTTTGGTGTTGCGATTGTCCATGGCGGCTGGGCACCTGGCCAACTATGGCTGTTTGCTGCGGCGCATGTCATTGCAATTGCATTAGCAGTAACTGTATTTAAGCTAACTCACTGCGATAAAGCTTAATCTCTTATAAAAATTAACACCTTCCCTACCCCCGACCTTGATTAAGGTCGGGGATTTTGCTTTAATGCCTTAAAAGTATCAACACGGCTAAAGCGCATGACAACAAACCACCCAACGGCTGCAATTCTTATCATTGGCAACGAAATTTTGTCTGGCCGCACGCAAGATACTAACGTTAAATTCATTGCTGAGCGCCTCGATAAAGTGGGCATTCGCCTGTGCGAAGTTCGTGTTATTGCAGATAATGAAAAAGCAATTGTTGAAACCATTAATGCTTTACGCGCTCAATACACATATATTTTTACAACGGGCGGAATTGGTGCGACGCATGATGATATTACAGCCGAATGCCTTGCCAAAGCATTCAATGTCCCACTTGAAGTAAATGAAGAAACATTCACCATCTTAGAAAATCACTACAAAGAAAGTTTTAACGCAAGCCGGCAGCGTATGGCACTTATGCCACGCGGCTCAGAACTACTTAAGAATCAAATCTGCACAGCCACTGGCTTTAAAATTGAGAATGTCTATTGTCTAGCAGGCATGCCAACGGTTATGCAAAACTCATTTACGCTTTTGTTGCCTAACCTTAAAACGGGGACACCTTTTGTATCAAATACAGTAACTTGCAATCTACGTGAGGGTGATATTGCACACGCACTCACAGATATTCAAAATGCACATTTAAACGTTGAAATTGGCAGCTATCCTTTTTACCGCACACCCCCCGATATTGGCACAAACTTTGTAATGCATGGCGCAGATCCAATCGCTGTGACAGATGCGACGAACGCTGTGATTAAAATGGTGGAGCAATTTGGTGGCACATATACAGTCGATTGGTTTGAAAGAAAAGACGAATCATCTATGGAAGGTGATACTCTTTAGGTAAAAGCAAGATCCTGATAAGTGGGTGTTTCATAGCGTCCACTTTTTTTTGCCATCTGATTCGTTCAGAATAAACTTTCTTCATCAAATACGTCTTATTATTCAGTCCAAACCATCACTTTTCCCTTGAATTTGTGTATTTTCCAGTTCATTCTATTTTTTTGTAAAGTAAATTTTTCCTACTACTCTCATCCTACAATACAATTGGCTTTTTTAATGGAGGACTTCCTTGAGCCACAATAAAATAATAAAATTTGGAGCATCCATCTTGGTTGGTGTGGTGCTCTGGAATCTGCCAATGCCTGTAGGAATCGAACCCAAAGCATGGCACTTATTTTCCATTTTCGTTTCAACTATAACAGCAATTATTTTAAAGCCATTTCCTATGGGAACGGTTGCACTCATGGGCATGCTGGCGACAACCTTGACTGGCGTGTTGACACTCGAAGAGGGACTAAGCGGCTTTACTAAACCTATCATATGGCTTGTAGTTTTTGTGTTTTTTATAGCACGCGGCTTTGTCAAAACGCACCTTGGCACCCGCGTCGCATATTGCTTTGTTTGTTTGTTGGGCAAAAGTTCTCTTGGTTTAGGATATGGCGTAGTTTTAACTGAGCTCGTAATTGCCCCATTTACTCCCAGTAATTCTGCGCGAACAGGCGGTATTATGCTGCCTATTATTAAGTCTATTTCTGAAGCACTCGGCAGCACACCAAAGAATCGTACGGAACGAAAATTAGGTAGCTTTTTGTCGCAAGTGAGTTTTAACGCAAACATCATTACAAGCGCTATGTTTTTAACAGCAATGGCAGCCAATCCTATTGCGCAAGCGTTGGCAGCAAAGCAAGGTGTTGAAATTACCTGGCTCAATTGGTTTAAAGCGGCTGTTGTGCCTGGTTGCATTAGCTTAATTGTTATTCCATTTGTTTTGTACTTGATATACCCACCTAAAATTACGCATTTTCCCGAAGCCGTTGGTTTGGCTAAAGAAAAGCTTAAAGAGATGGGGCCGATGAGCAGCAAAGAATGGACCATGACCGGAATATTTTTTATTATGCTGGTGCTTTGGATGATCGGTGAGAAATCTTGGTTCGAGGAAATTGTAGGTATAGCAATTAATGCACCAACGGCAGCACTTTTAGGCTTATGCCTTTTATTAAGCGTTAACGTCATCGACTGGCGAGACGTCTTAATTGAACATGAAGCATGGCACACGTTGGTTTGGCTTGCTATTCTTGTTACAATGTCAACGTTTCTTGACAAATTTGGGTTCATTGGGTGGTTTAGCGGGTCTGTTGGTGGAATTGTAAATGGTTGGCCTTGGGAAACGGCCTTTTTAACACTTATTCTTGCTCATTTTTACAGCCACTATTTCTTTGCCAGCAATACAGCGCATGTATGCTCTATGTATGCAGCTTTTTTAGCGGTCAGCATCTCTGTCGGAACACCACCTTTACTTGCAGCCCTTGTTCTGGCGTTTTTCAGCAGTTTATTTTCAAGCATGACTCACTATGGCACATCAGCAGGCGCTGTTTTATATGCCGCAGGCTACGTACCCTTACCGGTTTGGTGGAAAAATGGATTAATTATCAGCTTCATCAATATTGCTATCTGGCTCGGCGCTGGCGGAGTATGGTGGAAGATTCTTGGAATTTGGTAAATATTAATATGCGATTCCCAAATCCCCTCTTTTATCATCCTCGGACTTGATTTAAGGATCCTTAAAAGCACAAAGACGAACGCTAGATGACATAACAGAATATATGTGCCTTCACCGATAAAGATCTTTAGATCAAGTCCGAAGATAACATCGATAAAGGGCACGTAATTTATACTAAGCAACCACTCACTTAAGAACAAAGCATATGTTATATAATTTTCTCTACAGCTACGTAGAATCACTCAGCGCTCTCAATCTACTTCGTTACATTACGTTTCGTGCGGGCGCAGCTCTACTCACAGCTCTTATCATCAGCTTTATTATGGGTGACCCACTGATCAAGTGGCTTAAGAAAAAGCAAGTTGAAGGGCAACCCATCCGCGACAACGGCCCAGAATCGCACCTTTTAACAAAAAAGGGCACACCTACTATGGGCGGGGTTCTCATTTTATTCTCCTTAACTCTTAGCACGTTGCTGTGGGCAGATCTCAGTAATCATTACATATGGGTACTTCTTTTTGTCACTCTTTCCTACGGCATGCTTGGCGCTTATGATGATTTTTTAAAATTAACAAAGCGCACGCACCATGGCTTATCGGGAAGATTAAAACTTCTCTTTCAAAGCCTGATCGGTGGTTTTGCCGTTTTGTATCTGGCCGATGCAGTCCCCCATGATTTAAGCCATGCCTTAGTATTTCCATTTGCAAAAGATTTTTTCATAAACCTTGGTTGGTTTTACATTCCATGGGCAATTTTTGTTGTCGTTGGCGCATCTAATGCCGTTAACTTGACGGACGGCCTTGATGGGCTTGCCATTGGCCCTATAATTATTGCGTCCGCTACGTTTTTGATTATTAGCTACTTAGTTGGAAACATTGTTTTTGCCAATTATTTACAAATTCATTATGTCGCACACGCAGGTGAATTATGTGTATTTTTAAGCTCATTAATTGGTGCTGGGCTTGGTTTTTTGTGGTTTAATGCACCGCCTGCACGTGTGTTTATGGGCGATACTGGCTCACTTGCTGTTGGCGGCGCGCTTGGTTGCATTGGCGTTCTGACAAAACATGAATTCGTACTGGCCATCGTTGGCGGTCTTTTTGTATTGGAAGCCGTATCCGTTATCCTGCAAGTGGGTTATTTCAAACTCACACGTAAACGCATATTCTTAATGGCGCCGATTCACCACCATTTTGAAAAAAAGGGCTGGGCAGAGGCCACCATCGTAATTCGCTTTTGGATTATCGCAGCTATTTTGGCGTTGATTGGATTGTCGACGCTAAAGATTCGGTAGAACTTGAGTAGCCACCAGCTCTTTGCAAAGCGTCTTCTATTGGATGAGCCCCCCCTCGACAATACACTTCCACAACTGAATGCGTTGCAGTATTTAATTCCAGTGAGGTTTTCCTAAAAAAATTGCTTAAAATTTTGCTTAGTGGAGAATTTCCCAAATAAACATCATCAAAGATGCTATCAACAGCTTGATTTCGCACGAATAATAAGGCATTTCCACCGCCTTTTATAAAATGACGAATATAATCATTTGCGAATTTTCTTGGCCAACTAAACACTAAAACTGTATTCACCCAATCCGCACCATAAAAAACATCATCAACAATAGCGGAGTAATTTGCTTGAGTTTTCTGTTGATATATTTTTACAGGCATAAAAAAAGTATTTTCTATTTTCCTTCTTTCCACATCCGAATAATCACGTACCTTTATTGTTTTTTCTTGATCCAAGGCAGGGTCTTTTTTCATTCTCATAGAAAGTATTGTATGCATAAAATCACCATGCACTCTATGATCTTGCACATCCATGGACATTATTTTTATACCCACAGCATCGAGTAAAGATTCAAAAAATGCGCCTCCTACACCAATGCCTAACGCTTTTAATTTGCTTTCGTGCGGCAAATTTTCTTGAATCTCTGCAAGATGATGAAGCATTAAAAGCGTACTCATAGAAATACCACCAAACCACCCTGGGGAGACGTAAGGCCCTTCACTTCTATTGCCCACATAAGAATTTATTTGATAATAAGAAACAAGTTTTCCAAACAAAGTATCAATGCGCGGATGCAATGAGAAACTCAGTGCGCAAACATCTGTGTAAAATCGATTAATATCAATAGAGGCATAAAGCTCAATTACATTTTTAATCTGTGGTGAGTCAATTTCTTGACGAGATATGGAAGAGTCAACATAGTACCATGGATTGTGAGGGCTAACGTTTAGTCTGTGTGGCATTTCTTCTGGACAAATTACAGTGCCGGCAGGAAATTCACTTAACATTACAGGGCTTGAATCATATATAGATGCCAAAAGTTTTTCAGAAGTTTCTGGATTACTTTTTGAAGCACTAAATACTGGAATTATAGTAAAAAACATTAATAAAGCAACCGCATTTATTCTCATAAAAAATATTCTTCTATTATAATTTATGCAAAAAATTTACAATAAAAGAATTAACAAGTCAAACAATAAAAAACACTATTCTTGAAGAACGATCGCTTCATATGTTATTCTATGAGTTGAATGTAAAAAATACAAAGTTATGTCTCCTTTATCTATTATTATCACACATCTTTATAAGAGCGTCCCTAAGGAGGGTGCTTCGCGCATAATCCTGCAGGATATTTCGCTTAGCATATATCCATCATCAATCACGGCCTTAATTGGTCGTAGCGGCGCTGGGAAAAGCACGCTTCTTCGATGTCTCAACGGCCTTGATACAATTGATTCTGGACAAATTTCAATTACACCTAAAAGTGAAACACAGCAGCGATTAGACATTGCAATGATCTTTCAAGCGTATACATTGCTTAGTCGAAAGACTGTGCTGCAAAATGTATGTTTGCCGATTACTCTTCAAGGCGCAGCACTTACCGAAGCACACACGCAAAAAGCACAGCAACTGTTGGCAGAAGTAGGTCTGTCCGATAAAGCAGGCAGTTATCCATCAGAACTTAGCGGCGGTCAACGTCAACGCGTTGCCATCGCACGTGCACTAATGCTTGATCCTGGGCTTTTGCTATGTGATGAATTGACCTCTGCCCTGGACCCAAAAACAACCGTCGAAATTCTGGCGCTGCTAAAACGCGTAAACAAAGATCATGGCGTCACAATCGTTTTAGTGACACACGATATGGATGTCGTAAAAGAAGTTGCGGATACCGTGTGCGTGATGGATCAAGGATGCATTGTCGAGCAAGGGTCAGTCATTGATGTATTGATGAAACCAAAGCACCCAATTACACGTCAATTGATTGATGCAACCACTGGTGGCGCGCTACCTGGGTTTATATCGGACCGCATTCAAACCAACAAAATGCCTAATGCTGATATTGTCCTTAAATTGATTTTCACTGAAGAATCGTCGACAAAACCCATCATTGCAGCCGTTGCAACCACATTTAACGTATGCTTTAGCATTATTGCAGGTTCGCTAGACAATCTATCCGACCAACAAACAAATCATATGTTTGGACATTTATGGGTTTCATGTACACCAAACGATAAGCTAGATGCTGCAATTCATTACATGACTGACCATGGTGTCGGTGTTGAAACATTAGGGTATATCATATGGGAGTAAACACTATTTACACAAACATAACCGACATCCTTTTAGGCGCAAAAGGTGCACTGCTTTGGCATGGGCTCAATGAAACACTATTCATGGTTGCCGTTTCAACAGTACTTGGCATCGCCATCGGCTTACCGCTTGGCATGATCCTATTCGCATGCAGTCCAAAGGGAATACGCCCAAACCGCCCTTTATTCGAAGGTCTCAGCTTTTTCATCAACTCGGCCCGATCAATTCCCTATATCATATTAACGGTATTACTCATCCCCCTTACGCGCATGTGCATTGGGACATCCATCGGCACTATGGCAGCGATTTTCCCATTAACACTTGCCGCTATTTTATTAATTGCCCGCGCGTCTGAAGAAGCTTTTTTAAACCTACCTCGCACATTTACCGAAATTGGCACCAGCATGGGCGCAACACCATTACGAATTTTCTTAAGTATTTTATTACCCGAAGCCCTGCCCGGCCTCGTTGTTCAACTAACCACCATCATCATTAACCTGGTTGGTTTTTCAGCCATGGCTGGCACAGTTGGCGGCGGCGGTTTAGGTGACCTTGCCGTCAGATATGGCTATCAACGCTATGATACAACGCTTATGATCGCGATCGTAGTTGTGTTGATTGCGCTTGTGCAAATCGTTCAGAGCATTGGCAATGGCGTTGCACGGCAGATTCGGAAGTAATCTCGTCGTAATTAAACTTGCCCTAAGCTGCAAATATTAATCCATGAATTTTAAAATCATGTTTTCTACTTGTAATTCTCATTACAAATGATTATATGAATTACAGATGAACTTTTATTATCGGGAAAAACAATTGAAACGTTATTTTAAATCATACATCAAATCCCTTTCTTTTATTTTCCTTTCAGTGAATCTTGCTTTTGCCAGCAACGCTGTTGATGCAATTATTGAGCATCACACACAACGTCGAATACTCGAAAATAAAAATATTGATGTAAATAAAAGTTCAATTAAACAAGAATCAGACGCGATCACTGGTATTTTAACGACCACAACAGTCGATACAAAAAGGCACGCCTCTGATCAAGAGAAATTTCATATTTTAAGAGCTGTGGTGGGAGAGCGCATAGCTGCACGTCTAACAGAGATAAAAACTACAGGTAGCTTTAGCGCAAAAAGTGATTCTAACCCTTACAGTGCGATTTTAAAGAATCTAACTTCATGCAATACAGATTTGCGAAATCACTATCGTGTTTTGGAGTTGACATATAATTTAGGTGATTCTTTTGCAACAAGCACATCCCCTAACGTAACAATTAAAAACATGACAGAAGAACTATTATTCTTAACAGGAACGGATTATTGCTTTTTTGGATGTTTAATAGAATCGGTTTTCTGGGAGCATCATCTTGTAACTTGCGATCAAGTTACTCAAAACATTTTCGAGCTTTTCCCGCAATTTGAACAAAGAAATAAATCATGGCTTGGAGCAACAATTTTGGCATCTGTTGCTGAAATTAAAGACCATCCCCTGAGTAAATTTGCAAGCATTTTCTCACATTCAAATGACCCGCAAGAAATACTAGAATCCCTTAATTCAATCTGGGGTCAAAAGTATTCACCATATCAATTTTCTGCTGCAAAATTTTTGGTTTTATATGCGCACCCGTCATTTTGGTCAACTGGCATAAAAGTTTTAAGTAATATTGACCAATATATAATTGGTAGTCCTGATCATGTGAATTTAAAGATGTTAAGAGACCCAGCTTCTTTAAGAAAGGATTTAAGAGATACTCTGGAAAAAATAAAAAAAACAGAAGATTTAATAAGTATTGCTGAAAAAGAAATGAAAATGTATGAAGAAAATAAAGGATTAGATGAAGAAGAACAAACAAAACGTATTAATTTGTCTATAGAAAATTTAACTCAAGAATTTGAAGTCAAAAATCAATTAGATTTAAAAATCCAACTCCTTATTAGCCTTTTGCCTAATTTTCCATTATCGCATCCACAACAATTATCTGCACATGATTTCTTATATATAGAACAGTGGGATAGATTAATAGCTATTAGTGAATTGGATGCCAAGCTATTAGAAAATGAAATTAATTTGGCAAAAAATATAATGGCTCAAAATAATGCGTCTACACAGACTCAAGTCACAACAAAAGGCCTCTTGAATAAATTTTTAAGCTCAAAGGAAGTAAGCTCACGATTTGATGAGATAAAATTTAAACTTTTGCAATATCTTATGCATACCCCCATTTCAATTACCTATATTGAATTACTTGATTCCGTTACAAATATTGATGAAGCGGTGCAAACTGCAGTAGCCTAAACCTGTCCCAAATTCCTGATCTTAATCTTGGGGTGCACTTCTGCTTGTGAAATAATAATCGTAGATGGTCGTGCGCGGTCTAAAATACTGCGCACAAAGGGCCGCACCGATGCACTTGTCACCAGCACCGGCGTTTCGCCCATCATCGCCACACGGTCATACCCCTGGCGCACTTTACCAATAAAGTCTTGAATCATAGATGGCGGCATCGCAAGCTGCCTATTTTCATAATCACCAATTAGATTTTCGGTAAAGTTTTGCTCCCACAATGGCGACAAAGTAAAGATTGTCAGCTGCCCATTCTGATCAGCATTCGCGAAGCTAATTTGACGCATCAACCTTAACCTGACATGCTCAGTGATCATTGTCATATTACGGGTCATCGAACTGCCTTCCGCAACACCTTCAAGAATCGTATTCAAATCCCGAATGGAAACGCGTTCACCAATCAGATTTTGCAAGACACGCTGTATACCACCAACCGTAATTTGACCAGGCACAATATCATTCAATAATTTTTTGTAACCTTCGCTTAAGTTTTCCAAAATATGCTGTGTATCCGCGTACGAGAATAATTCAGTGATATTATCTTTTGCAATTTCTGATAAATGCGTCGTTAGAACGGTCGGCGCCTCAACTAATGTATACCCCAATTGCTCAGCCTGCGTGCGCTTATCTTCGGTAATCCACATCGCTTTAAGCCCAAAGCTTGGCTCGGTCGTTTCTTCGCCTGACAACGTAATAGGATTGCCGCGGGGATCCATAACCAAAATCTGATTGCAGCGCAGATCACCACGACCTGCTTCCATTTCTTTAATGCGAATAATGTACGAATTTGACGGCAGCTGCATATTATCCTGCAAACGAATAGACGGCAAAATAATCCCCATATCATTTGCCAATGTTTGACGTAGTATTTTAATTTGATCCGTCAGGCGATTACCTTTTTCTTGATTAACAAGCGATAACAATCCAAGACCAAGTTCAATGCGAATCGTATCAATAGCAGGTGCTCTTGTTAGTGTTTCGGCCGCCTTTGCTGTTAATTTATCACTCACGATGCGCTCTTCATTTTCGCGGTCATCAGCGATCTTTTTATTAATTTTTTCTTGCTGCTCTTTATAGGTGAACCAGCTGCCTGCACCAGCAAGCGACGCAATCGTTAAGAATGGAAACATAGGAATACCAGGCAAAAGGGCCATCGATCCAGCTAAGAAAGCACTCATACCAAGCGCTGATGGATAAGCGCTCAACTGCCCAAACAAAGCTTTATCCGTTGTGCCTTCAACCCCACCTTTAGATACCAAAAGACCCGCCGCCGTCGACACAATAAGCGCTGGGACTTGTGTCACCAAACCATCACCAATAGTCAACAATGTGTAGGTTCGTGTTGCATCTATGAATTCCATATTATTTTGCACCATACCGATAATGACGCCACCAATAATATTAATGAACGTAATCAAAAGACCTGCAATTGCGTCACCGCGCACAAACTTAGCCGCACCATCCATGGATCCATAAAAATTACTTTCACTTTCAAGTTCTTTACGGCGCGCCTTGGCTTCCGACTCATTGATCAATCCAGCTGAAAGATCCGCATCAATCGCCATCTGCTTACCTGGCATTGCATCCAAACTAAAACGCGCAGAAACTTCAGCGATACGGCCAGAACCTTTTGTGATAACCACAAAGTTAACGATAATCAAAATCGCAAATACGATAAACCCAATAACAAAATTACCGCCCATAGCAAACTCACCAAAGGCAGCAATAACTTTCCCTGCAGCATGACTCCCTTCGTGACCATGTGAAAGAATCAACCGCGTCGACGCCACATTCAGCGCGAGACGAATCATGGTAGATACCAAAAGAACCGTTGGGAACGAGCTAAATTCAAGTGGCTTTACAATAAAAAGGGATGTCATAAGGATGAGTACAGAAAGTGTAATTGAAACAGAAAAGCATAAATCCAACAAAACACTTGGCATTGGCATGACCAAGATGACCATAATAAGGATAATACCAAAGGCAAATGCAATATCCGTATTTCGCGTTAGAATGCCTAAATTAAACGACCCAAACGAATTTACACCACCTCCTGCTTTTGCTTCAATTATATCTGCCATATTATGCCTTTATATGTTTTATTGGCCAGTTTAGTACATTCAAACCTTAGTTTTTCTCGTTACCCTTACTCTACTTTTTTGTCATTTTCGGCCTTGACCCAAGGATGACAAATAGACGATTAAGAATGACAAGTCCCCCATCACACCGCCTGCTGTTCTGGCACTTTATGCTGCAACTGCTGATTAGATGAAAAACCTCTAGACTCATTAATACTCTCATTGTATTCCTTTAGCTTATTGCGAAGCGTGCGAATAGAAATACCTAAAATTGTTGCTGCATGGGTGCGATTACCCAAACAATGGTCAAGCGTTCCTATAATCAAGTCGCGCTCCATATCTGCCACAGTACGCCCAATATAAATTTGAGACCCACTATCACCACTTGCATTGTTATTTATGTCATTCGATGAATTGGCATTAGCAGCACCATTAGCAAACTCAGCAGCATCAAGATTTTCAAGATTAGGGCCAAAAATATCTTCAGGCTCGATAATATCCTGGCTAAGCAAAACAGCACGATGCATGACGTTTTCAAGCTCACGCACATTCCCGCGCCAGCTATGTTTTGTCATTAGATCTTGGGAACGCTCTGACATTTTTTTAAGTGGCAGATGATTTTGCCCACAATATTTGGCAATAAAATGTTCAGCCAAAGGAATAATATCGAGCTGCCGCGCCTTAAGCTGAGGGATATGCAGATTAACAACATTAAGTCTAAAATAAAGATCTTCGCGAAATTCGCCCTTATTAATCGCATCTAACATATCGCGATTTGATGTTGCCAAAATACGAATATCAACTGAAACCGGCTGCACTCCACCCACACGATCAATAACGCGCTCTTGAATGGCACGAAGTAGCTTTGCTTGCAAACGAGGATGCATTTCACTAATTTCATCAAGCAATAATGTGCCGCCACTTGCTTCTTCAAACTTACCAATACGACGTGCAATTGCTCCTGTAAAAGCACCTTTTTCATGACCAAACAGCTCTGATTCTAAAAGATTCTCAGGAATTGCAGCGCAATTAATTGTTACAAATGCTTTTTCAGCACGCTTTGAATGCAAATGAATATACTTTGCCATCACTTCTTTACCAGTGCCTGATTCTCCTGTTAAAAAGACAGATGCCTCGCTGGGTGCAATTTTATCGGCAAGGGCAAGCAATGACTTCATCGATGGATCATTAAATATAAATGCTGATTTCACTTCAGCAACAGCGCTGATGACGGCTGCAATTAATTCTGGATCAGGAGGAAGCGGCAAGTATTCTTTTGCACCGGCCTCGATTGCCTCACCTGCAAGTTTTGGATTTGCATTAACACCACATGCCACAACAGGGGTACATATGCGCTCACTTTCAATGGCACGTATAAAGTGCGGCACGTTTAACAAAACATCAACAAGAACGAGGTCTGCCCCCTTGCCTGCTCGCAATGCATTCAATCCTTCATCAAGGGTCAGAACTTGTGTGACTTTTGCTCCCTTTTTAATGGCAATATGAGCTGCAATTGTAGCATGACCTTGAAGTGATCCGATGATAAGTACGCGCATAAATTTAGCTCCGATCTGATTTAATAATTTCAGTCATTGTTACACCAAGATGATCATCAACAACGACAACCTCGCCACGTGCAATCAAACGGTTGTTCACATAAATATCAATGGCCTCTCCTACACGCCGATCAAGCTCAACAACAGCCCCGCGACCTAGCTTTAACAACTGATGAACAGGCATTGTGCTACGGCCAAGCACAGCTGAAATTTGGACTGGCACGTCATAAACTGCCTCAAGGTCTTTAACACCAGCAGAACGGCCAGACCTCTTTTCTGTTTCCCTTAATACTTCTTGCTTGTGCTCTTCTTCATTCTCATATGAGTTCGCTTTTCCATCGAGCTGCCCGAGAAGATCATCCAGACTGCTTCCTGATATTTCCGAATCATTATTTTCATCGTAAATCATTTTATTAACTCCTTATTTGAATATTCTGATTGTATAAATTGTTTGAATAATTCTTGAATACTCTCAAGAAGGTCTGGCTGACTCCATCTAGCGCCGCCTCCCTTCCATTCAACACGGCATTCCCATTCCCTCAATGTATCATCTATCTGTAACGTTACTTTATTTGGAAGGCAGGCCTGAATATCAGCAATCCTCTCATAAATATCTTCTCTTGTACTGGTTGCTAAAAAAATTGAAACATCTTGATGATCTAAAAGTGTTGATAAAATATAACGAATAGCGTGCTCCATTTCATCTACGCCATATTTATTCGAGTAATGCGGGAGAACTCTTTTAATAATTGCTGTTGCGAGATTGAAGACTGTTGCTGTCAGTGCTTCATCGTAAACATGTTCCTGCTTCAGTAATGAGTTAACATCTCCATGTATTTTAACAAATGCAGATTCATAATGTTTTTGATTTTTCGTTAACGCCCCTAGCTCACCACGAACCATTCCTTCTTCAAAACCACGCGTGAACCCCGCAGCATAACTCTCAGCCTGTGCATTTTTTAAATTTTCTTCTATCTTCAACTGAGCTGCATCTTTTTGAGATGCGACTTGAACATCCTTCACACTGAAATCAATATTAAAAACACATTCTTTATTTTTCATAATTACTTACCCTATCAACTGATCGCCATCATCTTTACCAGAAGCAATAAAGATCAAATTCTGTGCGGCAAGATTCTTAGCAACAACAACAATCGCGCTCTGCGACTCTTCCACATCTCGCAACCTCACCATTCCAAGCTGCTTAATATCATCTTCCATCAATTTAGAGGCACGTTCAGACATATTTGATAAAAATAGAGATTTAATGTGCTCGCTACTTCCCTTAAGAGCCAAAACAAGTTTTTGTTTATCCACACTACGCAATAATGTTTGGATGCCGGCATTATCGAGCTTTGCAAGATCATCAAAAGTAAACATTAAGGATCGTATACGTTCAGCTGCTTCAACATTCTTTTCTTCAAGCGATCTCATAAATCGCGCCTCATTCGAACGATCAAAGTTATTAAAGATTTCAGCAACTAACTCGTGTGTATCACGTTTTGTGCCACGTGCAAGGTTACTCATAAACTCATGCCGAAGCGTATCTTCAACAGTCACCATAATTTCTTTGCGAACAGTTTCCATATTCAACATACGCTGCACAACTTCCATGGCAAAACCATCAGGTAAAAGCGTTAAAATACGCGAAGCATTAATTGGCTTAATTCGAGACAGCACAACGGCCACTGTTTGGGGGTATTCATTTTTAAGAAAGCTTGCAAGCAACTCTTCGCTTACGTTGTTTAGTTTGTCCCAAAGCGTGCGTCCAGCTGGCCCCCTAATCTCTTCCATAATTGAGTCCGCTTTTTCTTGAGACAAAGCGGCAGCAAGTAAACGTTCTGTACTGTCAACTGAACCAACAAGAGAGCCGGTTGAAGACATTTCATTAACAAAATCAACCATTGTCGCGTCGACATACATTGACTTTATTGCCCCTAGATTCATCATGATTGCTGAAACTTCACGAATTTCATCAGCGTCTAACATAGAAAAAATTTTCAACGCAAGCTCATTTGGCAATGACAGCATCATAATTGCTGCTTTTTCAATCCCCCTAAAACTTCGATCGCGTCCGCGTTCTGCCATGATTTATAACTTTCTTATATGACTTTAATTATTATTCGGTATGAATCCAGCTACGCATAATCGCAACAGCTTCATCGGGATGCTTCTCTATAATTTCACCAATTTTCTTAATTGAAGACATATTAACTTGGCCTTCCAAATGATCAAGATCAATCATGTCGCCAATACCTTTCTTTCTATTAATTTTATATCCCCCAAATTCCCCTTCATCATCGTCCTCATCATCATCACCATACATATCATCTGATTTTGACAACAAATCACCACGTTTATCTTATATTGATTTTTCTGTGGATTTTC
>JANRCF010000023.1 GCA_030727085.1 Alphaproteobacteria bacterium
GAATGGGCTCATTTAGAGGGAATAACTGGCAAAGATGTAACTATTTTATTATTAGAAGATTCTGGTGTTAATCATGCAGATATCAGGAAAAATGTAGAAGCTGGCTCTCCTGAACATGCACTAAATGGTATAAAATATAAACTTGATCATGGCTCAGGTATGGCAAGTTTGATTCATGCTATGGCACCTGATTCAGTTATTCGTGCGCGCCCAATTGGAAAGCTATCTACTTCTCTTAACAGCGACGTTCGAATCATTAATGCTTCCTTCGGGAGCATTGAGGAAAATGGCTTTAGAGACACATTTACTGGTGTAACAACAGCAGGGAGCAATCCGCTGATTGTAAAATCAGCAGGCAATCACCAACAAAATTTATCAGAGCACCCATACACAAAAAATTGCGAGTTTTTAATACCGTCAACTCTTTTTGCCGGCAACTTGCGTCAGGATTATAAAGGCAGCACATCGTCGGGCTTTCCAGGCACAAATATAGAATTTCAAAATAGCTTTTTATGGGTCATTGCTGATGACGTATTAACAGCTTCAGGCCCCGATAATAGCACTCAATATTCACCTGGAAGTGGCACGACAAAAACCAGACGAAGCATCTTTAAAAGCACACCAAGGCCTAACCATTAATACTTCTCTACCTGGTAGAAATTTCACAAAAATGCCAACAGACCCCTATGAAAAAGGCGTTCCTGATCAATCGGATGAAGATCGTCTAAAAGGTTTAGAAGTTGCATTACCTGACGCACTAAGTGGGAAACAGCTGAAAGTTATTTCAGGCGGAGCATCTACTAGTGCCACTTCCACTGGACCTGCCAGGGAAATAGCAACTATTACGGATTCTGATATTCCAGCAGGCGCATCACCAGAATTAAGAGAATTTCTTAAGGCTGATGAAGCAAACTTAATCAAAACATTCAAGACCTTCTCAGATCAAACGTTTAAACCCTTAATGACTCAGGAGCCATCTGAAATTTGTGAGGCTTTAATAGCAATGAATTTGCTTCAACCATTTATGGCAAATCGAGTGATATATAAAGATACGACTTGGCAAGGCTATGAATTTATTTATCGTCAAGAAAAAGTCAATATTATCACATTATTTAATGATTACTTAAGGCTTAAAATTGGCACAAGAGAGTTAACGGAAGATAAATCTAAAATAACAAAAATAGCGATGCATTTATTGACTACCTCTGCAAGCGATCTTGAAAAACAAGAAATTCTTTCCTTATTAAAGCAATATTCAGAATATGGAGATACAGAGGTTCATAATTTTATTATCAACAATGATTTGTTAAATGTGCCTTTTGTAAATGCAGAAATAGAAACTGACTACAGCAGTCAACAACCTAAAAAACGTATCGCATCCAAACGTTACACCGGCTTCGATATAATTGGTGAATGGGAATTATCTACCATAATGGATAACAGTCCATCACATCAAACAAAAACTATGTTAAAAAGATTCTTCAAAACGCCAACAGGCATATCAGTTCTAGCCAGAATAGCTATACGTGAACCTATTCAGGAGGCCATAATAAAGCAAGGGGTTGATTTCAATTCTTTCCGTTGGGGCACCACTGAATTAGTTAATGATATAACAGCAACAGGCCAATTGATTTTACCTGTTATTTTCAAAATTCCCAAACAAACCCTTCCAAAAATGTTCAGCATTTTACGTGATTATACTGATAGGGGTAACATCCCAGCCCTTATCACAGCAATGAATTCAGAAGACAATCAAATTCAAATAGAAGGGCGTGCCCCAGGATTAACAGCCTTGGTTAATAAATATCTAGCAGCCACTCTGCCTAGCGTTTTTGAATAGATAGCAGAGAGGAAAAATCCCGCTGTCAATGTCGTTCAAAATTCGTTATCGTAACACCAGACTCAATTATCAAATGACAAATTAAATGAACGAACTATATCTTATCGATGGCTCTGGTTTTATCTTTCGCGCATACCACGCACTGCCGCCACTCACCGCACCTGATGGCACACCCGTTGGCGCCGTGTATGGCTTTTGTAATATGCTGCGCCAACTGATACTTGACCATAGCCACCATCATTTCCTTGTCGTATTTGATGCGGGCCGCCAAACATTTCGCCAACGCATATATGCCGAATACAAAGCACATCGCCCCCCTGCCCCCGAAGATTTGGTACCACAATTTCCACTATTTCGCGATGCATGCACGGCGTTTGGTGTTCCATCTGTTGAGATGGCCGATTACGAAGCCGATGATCTAATTGCATCGTATGCGCGCCAAGCAGCCGCTGTTGGCTTTAACGTCACAATTGTCTCAGCCGATAAAGATTTGATGCAATTGGTCAATGACCAAATTAGTTTATATGATCCACTTAAACGCAAACCCATTAAAGAAGCAGAAGTCATTGAAAAATTTGGCGTTCCGCCATCAAAAGTCATTGATATACAAGCACTTGCAGGCGATGCATCGGACAATGTTCCAGGTGTTGCTGGTATTGGTGTAAAAACGGCTGCAGAACTGATTCTATCCTACGGCGACCTTGAAACGTTACTTTCCCAAACACATACCATCAAGCAACCAAAGCGTCGTCAAACGTTGATTGATAATGCAGACAAAGCGCGTATTTCAAAGAAACTGGTGACACTTGTTGACAACTTGCCACTCCCCCTTGACTTTGATGCATTGTTTGTCACCGGCGTATCACCCGCAACGCTTGAATTCCTAACACGTATGGGCTTTAAAACACTGCTAAGCCGTGTTCAAAATGAAGTTAATTTGATAGGCGGCAAAACAGCTGCTGTATCTGCCCCTACTCTTTCCGTGCAGATGAATAATGACTATTTAATGCTGACAAAAACAGAGGAAATTGCAGCGTTCCTTGATGAAGCGTCCCTGGCCGATGTCGTTGCATTCGATACAGAAACAACGTCACTGCATATTCGTCAAGCAACATGGGTTGGGTGTTCGTTTGCCTTTCGTGCGAACAATGGCACCGTGAAAGCAGCGTATATACCGTTTCGTCATATAACCGAAGAAACCCAAGCTGATTTTAATGAAATAAAACCATTGCTCGAAAAATTTCTGAACCAGACCGGAATCCTTAAAGTCGGACATAATCTTAAATATGACATAAGCATCATTGCCAACGACAGTCTTACACTACGTTCAATCGAAGACACGATGTTGATGTCGTATAGCCTTTTCGGCGGTCAGCATAATCATGGCCTTGGTTTTCTTACAAAAAAATATCTTGAACGCGATAGTATCAGTTTTGAAAGCATCGCTGGCACAGGTAAAAATCAAAAAACCTTTGACCAAATTGGCTTGAAGGCTGCGACAACATATGCAGCAGAAGATGCTGAACTTACGCTAATATTATACGAACATTTCAAGCCAAAGCTAACCGAACAGCAACTTTCCACGCTTTATTACGATGTGGAACGTCCGCTGGCACCTGTGATTGCGCAAATGGAATACTATGGTGTTCGCGTGGATCCAGCAACACTTAAGGATTATGGTATTGAATTAGCACATCGGATGGAAACGCTTGCAAAGGATATATTCCATCTGGCGGGCCGTGAATTTAATATTGGCTCACCAAAGCAGCTAGGCGAGGTTCTGTTTGATGAACAGGGCTTACCTGCACCCAAACGCACAAAGACAGGCGCATATACAACGGATGCTGATGTACTTGAAGATCTTGTTCAAAAAGGACACATCTTACCAGAAAAGGTTTTGCAATGGCGAAGTCTTGCTAAACTGCAATCAACCTATGTTGAAGGATTACTTTCTCAAATTGATTCAGAAACAGGTCGTATCCACACGTCATATGCATTAACAGGCACAACGACTGGGCGACTTTCATCATCAGAACCTAACTTACAAAATATCCCGATCCGCACAGAAGATGGCCGCCGCATCAGAAAAGCCTTTATAGCCGATGATGGCTATGTAATTGTTTCGCTTGATTATTCACAGATTGAATTACGCTTGCTAGCGCACTTTGCCGATATTCCGGCACTCAAACAAGCATTTCAGGATGGTGTTGATATCCATAAAAGTACGGCAAGCAGCCTATTTGGCATTCCGTATGATCAAGTCACACCTGAGCAGCGTCGCCAAGCAAAAACAGTTAATTTTGGCATTATCTATGGCATCAGTGCTTATGGTTTAGCGCAACAACTCAGCATTCCAAACTCAGCAGCCGCTACGTTGATAAAATCATATTTAGAACGCTATCCGGGTGTTGAAGCATTTATGTTGCGCATGAAAGATGAAGCACGCGCAAAAGGGTATGTGACAACACTTTTAGGGCGTCGCTGCTATACACCCGGTATTCATGACAACAATGGTGCCATTCGTCAATTTGCTGAACGTCAAGCCGTGAATGCACCGCTTCAAGGAACAAACGCGGATATTATTAAAAAAGCTATGGCACAGATTCATCAATGGTTGCAAAGCAGCGATATGGATGCGCGTATGCTGTTGCAAGTTCATGACGAATTGGTATTTGAGGTCAAAACAGAAGAGATTGAAGCGTTTGCCAGCAAAGCAAAATCAATTATGGAAAACGTTGTACAACTATCCGTGCCGCTTGTTGTCGAGGCTGGTGCCGGTACAAATTGGGATCAAGCACATTAAGGTACAGAAGTTCGTAAAAATACTTACATTTCATCCAATTGTAACTATTTCGCCAACCACACTATTCGGCAATGCCTTCATTACTCGAACGTCAACCGTTTGACCTTGCAAACGTTCATTGCCATCAAAGTGAATGGATTGCATAAATGGTGTTTTTCCAGAAAGTTGACCTTCTCGTTTTCCTTCACGATCAACAAGCACTTTTTGTACAGTGCCTACTTTACTTTGGTTGAATGCAAGTTGCTGCTCATTTAATAATTCTTGCAACTCAGCCAACCGTTCAACCTTCATAGGTTCTGGCACTTGCAAATCCATCGCACCTGCAGGTGTACCAGGACGAATACTGTATTTAAAAGAATAAGCTTGTGCATAATTAACTGCTCGCACTAAATCAAGCGTTTGGATGTGATCTTCTTTTGTCTCAGCAGGAAATCCAACAATAAAATCAGATGACATCGCAATATCTGGTCGTGCCTTGCGCAATTTTTCAATGACATCTAAATACTGCGCGGTTGTGTGGCGACGGTTCATAGCCTCAAGCACTCGGTTACTGCCCGACTGTATGGGAAGGTGCAAATAAGGCATCAATTGTGGCACATCACCATGCGCCTTAATCAATTCTTCATCCATATCCATCGGATGTGATGTGGTGTAACGAATCCGCTCAAGCCCCTCGATCTCGGCCAATTCATAAATTAAACGCCCCAATCCCCACTCAACATCACTTGAATTTGGTGCTATACCATGAAACGCATTCACGTTCTGCCCAAGCAATGTAATTTCTTTTGTGCCTAAGCTTACTAAACGACGCGTATCACTTAAAATATCAGCAACAGGGCGCGAGTATTCTGCGCCGCGTGTATAAGGCACCACGCAAAAAGTACAAAAATTATCACAACCTTCTTGAACAGAAACAAATGATGAAATTGTTGAAGTCGTTGGTTGCGGCAAAAAGTCAAACTTACTTTCCACCGGAAAATCAGTATTCACCACACCAATACTTTTTTTTACACCCAACTTAATATCACGTTCACGTGTGGTTTTCGCGATCATTTCAGGCAATTTATGATACGCTTGCGGACCAAAAACCATGCTTACATACGGTGCTTGCCTGATAATTTCAGCGCCTTCTGCTTGTGCAACACACCCACCAACAGCGATCATCATATCTTTACCAGATTGCGCACGTTCGTCCTTAACAATGCGCAAACGGCCCAAATCAGAAAAAACTTTTTGCTCTGCTTTTTCACGTATATGGCACGTATTTAAAATCGCCATATCCGCGTCATTTGGCGTATCAGTCATTTCATATCCAAGTGGAGAAAGCAAATCAACCATGCGCTGGGAATCATATACGTTCATCTGACAGCCATACGTTTTTATGTATAATTTTTTTGACATGGGATTTTCTCGTCTCTCTTTGTGTGACTTCAACTTATAGCATTTTCAAAAAGTTTTGGGTAGTAAGACTTCAAGATTCAAGCAGCGGAGTTTACTGAAGTAAAATCACGGCACGGATATCGTAGAAAGCTGCACCAACTGAAATTTAATAAAAATAGTATTAAAACTACAATATCTTTGGGACAAACCAAAGGTCAAAAATCAAAAAAGCCTTGAAAAAATTCTTTGTGAACTCAATCCAAGGCTATCGCTATGCATCTTTTTGTCAGGCATGAAAGAAGCAGACAAAATGTGATATGAATTATAACTAGCGTGCTAAAACAGCAACTTGCTCTTGACCTGTTGCAGTTTCTGAACCTTGCATAACACGAATACGTGGTTTACGACCTGTTTTACCAAGACCTATACTTTTTGCAATTGCACTACGACGACGCGCATAGCTTGGCGCTACAGCCGGATAGTCTATCGGAAGCCCCCAGCGCTCTTTATACTGATCAAGTGACATGCCATACATAGAATTTAAATGGCGCTTTAACATCTGTAACTTTTTGCCATCTTCTAGGCATACGATGTAGTCTTCATGAATGGATTCTTCAATTGGCACAGCCGGCGCAAGAGACAAACCTGTTTTATAACTATGTGGATTGCGAAAAATTTCAGAAAAAGCTTGAAAAATGCGTGTAACAACACTTGGAATTTCTTCGATTGTTGTTTTATTATTTGAAATATAAGCAGCTGTAACACGGCTAGCACATCCTAATAGTTCAGAAACGCTTGGTGTATCCATCATATAAAATCCTGTAAATATGTTTTGCATTCCTCTTATACTTCTATACAGAAGAAAGAGCAACCATTATTTACACTTTATTAAGATATTCAATAGAAACTAAAATCAGTGTGACATACGTGACACAACGAATGTACGGGACGCAAACCTATACTCTAATAATGTTATTTTACGAATTCTACAATAGGCACATTACTCTCATCCGTCATCAGGCGCATGGCGGCCAAGCGCGCCTCACCCGTTAACGTCGCACCCGACAGCATACGTGCGATTTCGTCCACACGTTCATCTTGAGTCAGCGTTACCACATGCGTTCGCGTCATACCATTTTCTTCGGTTTTAAAAATACGCCATTGGTGGTTCGCACAAGCAGCCACTTGCGCTGAATGCGTAATTGACAATACTTGCACATAATGACCTAAGGCATGCAATTTCTTACCGATGGCCGTCGCAACCGCCCCGCCGACCCCCGTATCAATTTCGTCAAAAATAAGCGTTGGCATCGTCGTTGTTTTTACCATGATCATTTTCAAAACAAGCATAAGGCGCGCCATTTCACCGCCTGACGCTGTTTTAGCAAGCGGAGCGCATTCTTGCCCCGTATTCATAGATACCCAAAAAGCTACATCATGACCACCATCTGGCGCTGGCTTATCTAACTGCTTAATGCGCACTTCGAACGTTGCACGATCTAGCTTTAAATCAGGCAATTCAGCCATGACATGCTTTGCCAATTGGACTGCTGCTCCACTTCGCTTTTTATACAAAGCTGCTTCCATCGCGTTGTAATGCGCCAAAGCGTCACGCAAAGCTGTTTCAAAACTTTTCCGCTCAATCAAAACGTCATCTGCACCAAGCGCCGCTTTTTGAGCTTCGATGAGCAAATCACACAAACCATCACTTGTTGTTTTATATTTACGAGCAAAGGTGCGAATAAGGTGTAATTGCTCATCAATCAGCTCAAGATCACGCGCAGCTGTGCGATCAGCGTCAAACAGTGATTTAAGCTCACTTTGCGCCTCCGTAATTTCAATCCCTGCCCTCTCTAGCGCTTGAACTGCATTTTTAAGGGGCTGAATTGAATCAGCATCGCATCGCTCTAAATTTTTTTGAAAGCCATACAGAGTCGTCACCCACGATGTCGGTGTTTCAAGACTCTTTAATGTTTGTTCAATTGTTGATATCACTTTACCAAGTTGCTGCAAACCAAGACGCTGCTCGATCAAACGATCTTCTTCTCCATGAGTAAGCTTAAGTACACCTAGGTCAGCACGAACCTCTCTATAAAAGTCTTCCTGTGCGCTTAATTTTTCAAGGTTTTTCTCGAACTCAATCAATGCTTTGTGTGCGCCTAACCATGCATTGTATGCATTTGTTGTCGCTGTCAACGAAGCATCAAAATCAGTAAAAGTGGCTTTAGCAAAATCATCAAGCAATGCTTTATGCAAAGACTCATTCAACAAATGATCATGCTGTCCATGCACATGCAGCAACTGGTCACCTACTTGTTTTAGCAACGCGACACTAACCGGTTGATCGTTTATAAAGGCTTTACCTTTTTGCGTACGATGCAAGGTGCGCTTTAGCAACAGCTCATCATCAAACGAAATATCATGTTCAGCAAGCAATTCGAAAAGTGTATGACCCGCTTTAAAATTCTGCAGAGAAAACGTGGCGACAATGCTCGCCTGATCTGTATTCACGCGAATTGCATCAATGTCAGCTTTATGACCCAGCGCAAGACTTAAAGCATCCAATAAAATAGACTTACCTGCACCCGTTTCACCTGTAAGACTCGTGAATCCAGGCAATGGATCTAGATGTAACTGATCAATCAAAATTATATTATTGATCGAAAGCCCTGTTAACATCACACATCCTTTATGCAGTTGGTTTTGGCAAAGCACCCGAAGATGTGTCAGAAGGCACAACTTTATTCAACAATGCATAAGCGCTCGTGTACCATTGTCCATGTGGGTAATTATGTCCTAACACTGCAGCTGTAGCTATAGCTTGATCGCGCACACCAACAGCAATGTAGCACTCGACCAATCTATACAATGCTTCCTCAACCTGAGACGTTGTTTGGTAGGTTTCAACAACCGTCTTAAAACGATTAATTGCCGCTACGTATGAACCATTCGTCAAATAGAAACGACCAACATCCATTTCTTTGGCTGCCGTATGATCTTTAATCAAATCAAGTTTAAAACGCGCATCTTTGGCATAAATCGACGTTGGGAAGCGATTAAGCACCTCGTTAAAGGCGTTCATCGCTTTTTCTGATGGCTGCAGATCGCGTTCAAGAATTGGGATCTGCTCATAGAAACAAAGACCGATCATGTAATAAGCATAGGCCACGTCCGCATGACCTGGGTGAAGTTGAATAAAGACCTGGAATCCATCGATGGCTTCATCGTACTTTTTAGCTTCATAATAGCAATAAGCCGACATAATTTGTGCTTTTAATGCCCAATTCGAATACGGATGTTGGCGTTCAACTTCTAAAAATGCCTTTGCCGCCTTTGTGTAGCTACGTTCTTTAAGGCGCACCTGGGCACGGCTATATAAATCCTCAACAGGAAGATCAACATAAGCCTCGTCTTTATCGGAGCATGCCGTTAAAAACCCAGCAAGCATTAGTCCAGTTATGAGTTTATTATTTATTTTAATGTGCGGAAAGGACACAAAGCCTAGCCTCTTACAATTTATACATAAATCTTTCTACCATAATTTTTGCTTATATGGCTATAGAATTAAAAATATAGCAGGGATGTAATGTGCAGAGTAAAATAAAAAAACATGCGCACAATTAAAAGACTTGCAAGGGGGAAAAAATTAAAACAATAAAATGGAAATAGATTTGTACTTTTCTGGAAGTATCATGGTGCGGCCGAGAAGACTCGAACTTCCATGAATCGCTTCACAGCGACCTCAACGCTGCGCGTCTACCAATTTCGCCACGGCCGCTTAAATAAAAATGGTGCCGACTGAGAGACTCGAACTCCCGACCCACTGATTACAAATCAGTAGCTCTACCAGCTGAGCTAAGTCGGCATCACCATTATTTTTTAGCAAGTTATGAATAAAATGTCTAGCTTAAATTTGTCATTTATGAAAATAATTTTTCAACGTCCATAATTGTCATTCGCACACAAGCAGCTTAAAGGTGATAAAGATGCACACTATTCCAAACGAAACGTAATGTGGCTTACAACACGAACACGCTTTTTAAAGCTTACAGGCGTATCACGGCTATAATGTTCTGATGCAGACGTATCTTTTTCTCCTGTTATTGTGAATGACCCTTGCGATGCTTTTAAAATTCCCCCTACACGCGTGCCAGAATCTTTGGCAAATTGATCCGCCATCGCACGTGCACTTTTGGTCGCTTCAGCAAGCATAGGCGCACGAATTTCTTCAATTTTTGTAAATGCATGTAGCTGCTTCGCTTTAACATTTAACATTTTTCCAGCCGTATTAAGTATCAATAGTTCTTTTTGGAATTTCTCAACCGCATTCTTATCATATACGCTTAGTGATAATTCCAGTTTGTATTGATATTTTTTATAAAATGCTTTTTCACTTTCAGAATAAGGCAGCCTCTCTTCTTTTATATCAACATTTTCTTTTATTTCTTCCATTTTAAATCCGGCATCAACAAGCATTTTTTTAACATTCACTGCATCTTCTTGGACCTTGTTGGCTGTAACAGCAATATCATCTGTTTTTTCTTGTATTTTTATAGCAACATGACTTTCATTAGACTCTACGATTCGCTCTGACAGCCCTTTAACAGTCACAGACTTGTCGCTTGCTTTAAACCGATCGATTGCTTTTCCTATAAAAAAGCCACCTAGTCCAGGCCCGATGCTTATAGCCAAACCTAAGAAAATAATGTGTATTGGTTTTACGTTTTCAGATTTAATCATTTTTTATCCCTTAAAAAGAAGGCTTTATCTTTTAAGTAAACTAATACAAAATATGTAACATATACGTCTTAAAAATTTTACGTGAAACCTGCAAAATCTTTCCCTTGACATTCACCGATGATGAGTGTTTTTTAAACATACATGCTTCTCATCATCATAAAAATAAGGATACCCCCTAAATGTTTCTAAAAGGTTACTTTGCTACTGCTTTACTAAGTTTTTTGCTCTCGTTATCCATGTGTAATGCTGCATACGCCAAAAAAAGTACTGAAATAAAAACCATTAAAAAAAGCAAAGAAAAGCCAAAGAAACATAACCCCTATGAATCAACAGTTCCAGCCACAACCCCGTTTGTTGGCTTACCACTCGATATAGATGTTGTCGCGCGAGAAGCATATATGATTGATTACGACACAGGAATGGTTTTGATTGAGAAAAACGGAGAAGTGCCAATACACCCATCATCAATGACAAAAATTATGACGGCTTATCTTGTTATTGATAAAATAAAAACAGGTATTATTAAAAAAGATTCAATTTTTACAGTTAGCAAAAATGGCTGGAAACTTGAAGGGTCATCGATGTTTTTGAACATTAATGATCAAGTAAAAGTTGAAGATCTGCTTAAAGGTCTTATTATTCAATCAGGAAATGATGCAAGCGTGACACTTGCCGAAAGTATCTCTGGAAGCGAGGGCGCATTTGCAGCCGAAATGACACGTCGCGCACATGAAATGGGCGCTAAAAAGACAAATTTTGTGAACGCAAGTGGACTCCCCGCACCTGAGCACCAAACAACTGCAAAAGACCTTGCCATTATTTCAGCGCGCGCAATCAAAGAACAACCAGAATATTACCCAATCTATAAAGAAGTAGATTTCACGTACGGCAATATCAAGCAAGGAAACAGAAATCCTTTACTCTATAAAAACATAGGATGCGATGGCATCAAAACTGGCAGCAGCCAAGTTGCAGGTTATGGTATAGTTGCCTCCTGCATACAAGATGGCAGACGTGTCATACTCGTGGTTAATGGCTTGAAAAGCATGCAGGCGCGTGCTGATGAAGCGACAAAACTTATTACATGGGGGCTGCGTACATTCACAAACAAAACAATTACAACAGCTCAACAAGTTTTTGGTAAAATTCCAGTTAGTTATGGAGCAATAGACCATGTGAATGCTGTAGCACGCAATGCATTTTCTGTAACTGTCCCAAAAGCGTTTGAAAATGAACTTAAAACCAAAATTGAGCTCACAGAAGCAATTGAAGCACCTGTTACTAGTGGAATGACGCTTGGAAAGATTACCGTCACCTGCCCCTCGCTTAAAGAACCAATTATTTTTGAGCTTATTGCGGAAAAAGATATTGAACGCGCTGGATTTATAAAACGCATTGGTCAGAAAGTTTCAACAATCTTTAATCGGAAGCAAAATTAAATGTTGTTTCTCAAACAATGTATCTTTCTGTGCTTACTAATCGCGACATGCAATACAGTTAATTCTGCATCTACAAAGGTTCAAGAAATTACTTATCAGAAAGTAACACCTGAGACATTAGAGAAGATAGCACGATATTGGAATTCAATTCGCATTATTGTAGCCGACATTAAACAAACAAACCCTGACGGCATGCATGTAAATGGCAAGCTTTATCTTAAAAAAGGCAAAGGCAACAGCGCCAAGCTTCGGGTTGATTATCAAGCGGACTACAAACAACAGCTTCTTATTAAAAGATCTGAAGTTCTTCTTGTTGATTTAACGGATGGGGCTGTTGCTGCTTATCCTGTTTCAATGACACCAGCAGGTTTAATTTTAAAGCCACACCTTAATTTTGAGAAAGATGTTAAGCTAGTCGATTCACGCCAGACTGACGATGATGTTCAGCTTGTTTTAGCACACAATGATGATGAAAACGGCGGCACCCTCACACTTAATTTCATAATTGACACCGATTGCCGTCTTTTACGGTGGAAAGTTTTAGATCCACAAGGTAACATAACGGAGGTTGAGTTAAACCCCGAAACGATTCGTCTTAACGATGAAAAACTCGTGCCTGATTCTCTCTTTTAATACTTACAATCATGGAAATTTAAAACAATGTCTGACGTGCGCCTTTTACAATTCTTCGAATCTATTTCATCAAAAAGTATTGATATCTATGTTGATGGTGCATGTAGTGGAAATCCAGGACCAGGTGGCTGGGGCGCCGTATTTTCAGAAGGCGAAAAAGAAATAACACTTGCGGGGGGAAATCCAGCAACAACGAATAACCGTATGGAATTACAAGCGGCAATTGAAGCTATTAAGGCAGTTCCTGCTGATTTTTCAGCGACTTTGTACACAGACAGCCAGTATGTGAAAAATGGTATTACCTCATGGATTATTGGTTGGAAGAAACGCAATTGGATGAATTCTAAAAATGAACCCGTAAAAAACAAAGACCTTTGGGAAGAACTTGATTCATGCACACAAAAGAAAAGAATTTCATGGGAATGGGTTAGAGGGCACGATGGTCATCCACTGAACGAGAAAGCAGATATGCTTGCACGCCGTGCGATTATTGCCGAACGGATGAGATAGATATAACCTACTCAAAAGACTTATAAATTTACCATTAATCTGTATAAGAGATCTTTGCATGACTGTAATTTTCATAGGCAGTTTTAGGGAAATCTCAGCATAGCACCACGGAATACTTAATGTATTTGAGGAGCACACGTAAGATTTGACGAAAAAATCACATAAAAAGGAAGTCATACTAAGGTCTCAGTAAGCTTCTTTAGTGTTACCTAGTATTAGCCATCGAAATCCATTCATCCTCTGTCAAGATTTTCAAACCCAGTTCCTTCGCTTGTGCTAACTTCTTGCCAGCATCGGCACCTACAACAACAAAATCTGTTTTCTTTGAAACAGAAGCCGCAACATGCGCACCTAAACGTTCAGCTTGCGCTTTTGCCTCAGCACGACTCAATTTTTCAAGTGAACCAGTAAACACAACTGTTTTACCAGAAAACAATGAATCGACGGTCACTGCAACAACAGACTCAACCGTAAGATGTTTCGTAAGTTCATTAATGATCACCCTATTGTCAGGCGCGGCAAAAAACTGAATAATCTCGTCAGCCATAACCGCACCAATACCATCAAGTGCACATAAGTCTTCAACAGAAGCAACTAACACAGCCCCCAGTGTCTTTAAACGTAACGCCAATATACGCGCTGTCACTTGCCCAACTTGAGGAATGCCAAGCGCATAAATAAAACGATCAAGGCCAATCTTACGACGTTTATTCAAGGCATCAAATAAATTGGTTACGGCCTTAGCGCCCCACCCTTCGCGCGCTTCAAGATTAATGTTAAGATTACGTGCCTCTAATGTAAATAAATCTGGGGGTGTTCGAACAATTTCCCACTCAAAAAAGTTTTGCAAATGACGTTCGCCAAGTCCATCAATATCAAATGCATCGCGGCTTACAAAATGCCTAAGACGCTCGACTGCTTGCGCCATACAGTTAAAGCCGCCACTGCACCGCCTAGCCACCTGCCCTTCCGACTGCACGACAGCAGAATTACACACAGGACATGTGGTAGGAAAAATAAAAGGGATTGAATCCGCTGAACGTTTTGTTTTCACAACACCAACTACTTGTGGAATGACATCCCCTGCACGCTGCACGATCACTGCATCCCCCACACGCACATCTTTACGGCGAATTTCATCATCATTATGAAGTGTTGCGCGGCTAACTGTAACGCCACCAACAAGAACTGGGCGCAGATGCGCAACAGGCGTTAAAACACCTGTGCGACCTACTTGAATATCGATAAAATCAATAATTGTTTCTGCTTGCTCTGCTGAGAATTTATAAGCAATTGAATGTCGCGGCGATCTTCCAACCGTTCCCAAGCGAGCTTGCAACGCCAAATCATTCACCTTGAAAACAACACCGTCAATTTCATATGGCAAGTCAGCACGTTTGTCTTCAATAAAGCGGTAGTGTTCAAACATCGTATCCACATCAGGACAAAGCGCAACGAGCGGACTTACCCTAAAGCCTAAACGATTGAGTGATACTAAAATATCAGCTTGCGTTTGATCCGTTTGATTTGAAAGTGACTCATACCCATAAGCAAAAAAACGAAGGGGTCTTTTGGCAGTAATACTCGAATCTAATAACCTAAGCGAACCAGCCGCAGCATTACGCGGATTAGCAAATGGTGACTCCCCCTCAGCAATACGTACTTGATTTATAGCGTCAAAATCGGACTTACTCATATATACTTCGCCACGAACTTCAAGATTCTCTGGCACATTGGCACCTTGCAATACCAAAGGAATATCATGAATTGTTCTTAGATTTGGCGTTATATTCTCTCCTTCTTGTCCATCTCCGCGTGTTGCACCCAGTATAAACTGCCCCTTCTGGTAATGCAGGGTAGCAGACAAACCATCAATTTTAGGTTCAGCCATACATAAAATCTGAGTATCATCAGAAATTTTCAGGAAACGACGAACACGTGCCATAAAATCATAAATATCGTCGATTGAAAACGCATTATCCAAAGATAACATCGGCTTACGATGTTTTACCTTGTCAAACTCAGGAGAAGGTGTCGCTCCAATGCGATGCGTTGGGCTATCGATACGACGTAAGTCTGGGAAACGACGCTCGATCGCTAGATTTCGTTGATACAAAGCATCATACATTGCATCACTAATTTCAGGTGCAGCAAGATGATAGTAGCAATGATCATGATGTGCTAACTCTTTCGCAAGGCGAGATAACTCAACCACAGCTTGATCACGGCCAAGTTGATCAATAGCAATAGATGCAAATGTCATAAAAAATCTTAATTAATATTTTGATTTCATTATAACCAGTTCTGATTATTTTGCATGGATTTTTTAAAAGACATGTTGGCATAGCATATTGATAACGCCAAGTCCCACAATTACAGGTATTATTAAATTATCGTACTCATGGGTGGCTGGTCAAACGAACGCGAAGTATAGTTTTGATATCCATCTAAGTTCTTATCCTTTTCTACCAACAGCATTCACATCCACAGGATACGTTTGCAACAATTCTATAACGTCATCCTTGCACCAGTAATCACGCGCAAACATAATTATTGTTTGCCCTGCGTAATTCACATAATAACCTGCGCCATAATTTAGTAAGAATTTTATTGTTTCTTTATCATTACTTAAACAGGCTTCTTCAAGCGGTGTAAATATACCTATATTTATACTAGCATCAGCTCCCTCCGCGATTAATGCTTCCGCTTTTTCAAAGTCTGGCTCAGTATTATTACGTGAATAAGTATCAAGTAAAGAATTTAATTCCTTAGTTAAAGCCATAGGCCTTTCTGCTTTTACAAAATAATCATATATCGTTTCTTCGTTATGGACATGATCCGACTGTTTTTTGGCGGCAATAGAGTGCGCAGGTGTGGCAGCTTGCTCTGCTTTTTGTATTTCTTTTTTAACAAACTTTAATTTAGTTGGAATATCTGTAAAAAGAGAAAGTGAATCCCAAGATTTTTTAAATTCAGGCCTAAGCTGTTCAGAAAGAGCAATTGAATGTCGAGGATCAATATTCAGTGGATAATACAATAAATGTTGCAACAAAAGACACCCTATCGATTCTGGATTCAAAACGCCCTTTGCCTGCATAAATAAGAGATACAGATTTTGCTGAGATTCTGGGGTAAATGCTGTTTTTCTTTCACGTAAAATTTCAGTCGAAATTTTAAGAATTAAGTCTGTCTTTTTAGGTGTGAGTGTGTAATGACGTTCAATATATGCGCAAAATTCTTTCCAATCATTCATGAATTCTTGGTCTATTGTGCGCACAAAATCAGCAAACTGAGGTATGTTTTTACCCTTTTCACTGGTAAGTCTTATAAATTCACGAATTCTTTCTTTATTAACATATTTTGGTGCTAGCCATTTATCAGCCACCATTAGCCAAGCTTTTGACTCTATTTTTTTATGAGCATTCCAGAAAGCAAGTGATTGGAAGAAGAATGGATCTGACGAACTTGAATCGCCTGTTGCAAGCTGAAGATCAGCAAGTTGAGACAAGATGTGCCATTGATCGTCTGGTACAAACTCACGTGTGGTTATAACCTGATGAGGGTCCTGTATTTTTTCTCTTATTTTTTCAACCGCTGTGGGACTACCTTTTAAAAAGAAAACAACCTTTTTCCCACGTGCAAAGGCAGATTCGGAAAAGGCCACTAAAAGTTCAGGATTGATGTCTTTGTTAGGCGAATAATATCCCAAAACAAACACTGTATTTGAATTATAATTTTCACCAAAAATTAAATTACGCCATTCTTCAGCAAGACGGCTAAAAAGACTTTCTTTTGTTTCAGTTACATCAATTGGTAAAAGTGGTTTCATATAGCCAAAACCACATGTTAAGCCAAGCGGCGTGTAAATAATATTTTCACCACTTATAAAATAATCCTTTGCTTGGCCTCCTGGGTATTCAGAAAAATATATGGCACCATAACGGTGGGGGAAAATTAAGCCCGGATACGCAGAAACTCTGATATCAATAATGGCTCGCAAATTCTCTAAATATACTCCAGGGTTTTCTAATGATTGGGGCGGCCGAAAGCCCAGTGGATAAGCTTTTGTCTCACCCACTTTGTATCCTTTGTATGTGAATTCTCTGTGATGTCCTGTGCGTTCTAACACATCTAAAATGGCAGCAAATCGATCCGTATGGATAAGATCTCCCGTACCATCAAAAGCGCCGCCTTTTACCGGGTCTAGGGTTGTGTTTCCTAGCAAGGAAAAGGTAAGTGATGAATGATCAACAGCATGCGATTGGCTTATGAAAAATATATTTAAAAAACAGAAGAGTGATGAGATCCATGTACGACGCTGCATTAAAACGACCTGAAAAAAAACTTTTATATAATATACCAATAGCGTGATAACAATTAATTTTGCATTAATTTGTTAATATTTTATAAATAAAAAGAGGCTCTTATGCAAAACGAGTGGGTAGAATTTAAAGACGTGTGATTTTTAAAAATG
>JANRCF010000024.1 GCA_030727085.1 Alphaproteobacteria bacterium
AGTTAGTCGTTTGCAGTAGTCCTTGTGATTCTGAATGCCTTTCCCAATTTAAGTAGAGAATTGGGCACATCTCTTGCTCTAAGGCCTAGTTCTCAGGTGTTTTTTTATCTTTATATTTGTCTTGAAACTTTTAATCTAATTTTTCTCTTGCGCAAATATATTGATGATCCATTCATTTTTCAGTGGCATTTTTGCTTACATTTTTGTATACTTTTAATTGTTAACGTTGGGGTATCGCCAAGCGGTAAGGCATCGGTTTTTGGTACCGACACCCTAGGTTCGAATCCTAGTACCCCAGCCAACATTGTATTCTTATGAAAAAAACCCTCAAAAAAATTCTTCGTTCTTCTGCAACACAAACCGTTCTTGCACGAGTCGGATATTTTTATTTGTGGTCCGTATTTAAAACCACGCGATGGACATATATTGGCCTCGAACATCTAGAACAACTCATCAAAACAGACACACCTTTTATTGCAGCCTTTTGGCACGGCCGCCTCGCGATGCTCCCTTTTTTGTGGCAATGGAATAAACCATTTTATATGCTGCTGTCGGAACATGGGGACGGTCGTTTTATTGCAAAAGTCGTAAATTATTACAACATCAAAAGTATTTATGGTTCAAGCACGCGTGGGGGCGCACAGGCAGCCCTCTCTTGCATAAAAGAACTCAGACAAGGCCATTCAATGGGTATCACGCCAGATGGCCCTAAGGGGCCACGACACGAGCTATCCGAGGGATTAATACATATTGCACGCCTTAGTGGTGCTCCGATACTGCCAACAAGCTATGCTTTGAAACGCCATAGATTCTTAAAAACATGGGATAGATTCTTGGTGCCCCTCCCCTTTACACAAGGCGTGTTTGTTATTGGCGAACCCATTCACATCGTTAATGCCAGAAATGACTCTGCAATGAGTGAATCAAATTCGCGACTTACACAAGCGTTGGTTGCCGTAGAAATGGAAGCTGATCGAATTATGAAGATAAATAAAGCAGTTTAGTTTAAAGATTAAGAACGAATCAATCCATGATCCACAGCAAATCCCATTAATCTATGCCGAAGCGTCACAGATGTGCGCTCCAAGCACCCTTCAGGACTCAATAGATGCTGGCAGGCAGTTTCTATGTATGTTTTTAGATTCCCGTGATGTACACGTGTAATCATACTGTAAAGGCTGCCAACGTGTGCGGGTGACACGGATAAATGTGTCATTCCAATACCAAGAAGCGCCAAAACATTAAGGCGATGACTTGCAGATTCCCCACAAATCGACAAAGGAACACGCCCATCCACACGTTCTATAATTTGTTTCAGAAACATCAAAAAGCTTGGTGACAAGAAATCATAACGATTGCTCATTTCGGGTTTATCGCGATCATAGGCAAAAAAGAATTGCTGCAAATCATTTGACCCAAGCGCCAGGAAATCAACAAAGGGTAATAACTGCTCAAGCTGATATACGATCGATGGAATTTCGATCATTGCCCCAATTTGAATAACAGTTGCCACATCATGCCCTAGCGTCTTTTCTCGATTAATTTCCATTTGAATAATTTTACGAATTGATAAAAACTCTGAAACTTCTGCCACCATAGGAATCATAATGGAGAGCGGCACATTCTTATAATTACTTGCTATTTTTGCCCGTAAAAATGCACGTATCTGATGACGCAGTAACATTGGCCGATCCAACGACAATCGAATAGCACGCCATCCGCTCGCCGTTGCTTGCGTATTTGTTTTACCTTGCTTTTGTAAGAGCAACATTTTATCACCACCAATATCTAGCGTGCGAAAACACAAAGGCTTTGTGCCTACTTGATTCAAGATATGACTATAAAACTCAGTTTGTCCGCGCACACTGGGCAATTCATTCGCAATCATAAATGGTATTTCTGTACGGAAGAGCCCTACCCCATCAATAGATGGCTGATGCACATGAATCAAATCATCTGGCAAGTTAGCATTAATAGAAAGACGGATCTGAACACCATCCAATGTAATTGGCGGCGGACCATTAAGTTCATTTGCGCTAAAATCTACGCCAGACGTCTTTAAAATTGATGCTGCGCGTATCCCAATCTCTCGCACAGGACGCACATAAATCAGCCCCTTATCACCATCAATCACGACAGGATCACCTGGTGTAATCATAAAAAGTAAAGAATGGGGACCTGCCACAACAGGGACGCGAAGTGATTTTGCAATAATTTCAACATGAGAGGTATAGCTACTTCCCGCCAAAATTAACCCAACTAAATTGTGATGATGATAATCAATCAAATCAACAGGGCTAAGTGATGATGCTATCACAATAAGAGGGCTGTCTGATTTGACATATGCAGTTGAATTCCTCCCTATCAAGGGCTGCAAACATATTAAAAGGCGCCTGCTAAGATCTTCAAACTCACACAAGCGATTTTGCCAAAATAGTTCCTTAGAAAAATGCCCCTTCATTGTATCAAGCACATCAGAAACAGCTTCTTCACACGTGCGTCCATTCTCAATGCACTGTATAAGACGATTTCTCCACCCACGGTCATTTGCCAATAAACGAAGGCTATCAAAAACCCCCTTCGCTTCACTATTTCGATTATTGAGATCATTAATAGAAGCATCAGCAGCAGAAATAAGTAGTTCGATTTCATCATGCAAACGTGTTAACGCCAAACTAAGGCGATCTATTTCTAACAACGATACGTCAGCGCTTGTTTCTGGGGAAAAATCTGAAAGCTTTTTTTTCAATGCTGATTGTATTGAATCAGCAGAATTTGGAATAAAATTATGAAAGTGTGCAAATCCTTTCCCAATCCCACCATTAATGCTAATACCATCTAAAATAAGAGGCTGCATTGAGCGCCATTGATTAAGTTCAAAAGCAGGCTCAAGAGACATATATTATTTTCCTACAACACATTAATCAGACATTAATAAAATTTGAATTACAATCAGTACATTAGACCATCCTTATTCGGAGTTGCAAATGCCCTTTTATCGTTTCTGGGCACTTACCGAACACAAACAAACTATAACAGGCGTGATGATAGGTAATTCTGCAAACGATATTCATGAAACTTTGCGACAGTTTAGCCAACATCCACTTAAAGTTCGACGAATTTTTCATTTATCACTCACTCGCTTTAACGACATTGATCGATTTGAACTTTGCCACGCCCTCGCTGAAATGCTAAAAGCAGGCGTTACACTTATTGATGCATTAAATGCGCTTGCTACAGATCAACGAGACCTTAGACGCCGAATTCTCTGTTCTACTTTTGCGCAAAAAATACACTTTGGATGCGGTATGCATGCCTTCCAGCAAAATGAATTCTTTGACGGAACTTCATTTCAGACGCTATTACGTGCAGAGCAAACGGGAAATCTAACCATTATTTTTTCAACACTCGCAGATCATTATCAAGCGCGCCATAACTACCGTACAGAATTGCATCGTATCATTCGCTATCCAATATTTTTAGTGATAATGCTTTGCGTCCTTATTGGCATATTGTCAGTACTTGTCTTGCCAAACATAGAAGCACTAACACCGCCGACTTCGCGCGGCTTTGCCTATACAAGTTTTCGTTGGTTTTCCTCTCATTTAGAGTACGTCGCAAGTTTCTTAGTAGGATTTTTAGCTATACTTTTACTCAGCAAACCTCTTTTATATCGTATTCCTATTATATCCAGAGCATATATGGGACAGTTTTGGCACGACCTTTCGTTTTGCTTACAACACGACATCTCTTTAATTGAAGCACTCGGACTGGCCGAGAAAGGACTCCCTTCCTTTTTCCAGAAATACATAACGCGTACACGGGAAAAACTTTTGGATGGCGTCAGTCTAAGTGAGTCGTTTGATGGCCTTCCTGCGCGTTCACAAACACGCTCTTCGCTCATCACACTTGCCCAAAAAACAGGAGATGTGCCTGGAATAATCCATCATTTGTCAAAAATTGAAAACAATTATATAAATAATTTAATTAAAAAACTATTATCCTGGACTCAGCCTCTCTTAATACTTATCATGGGATTAGTAGTGTTATGGATACTCCAAGCAACGATTGTACCCCTTTATGACAGTTTGGCAGAATTTAAAGATTAATTCGTCTCCACATATTCTTGAACTTATGCAAGAAACATGTAAAAAGTTAGTTACACCTTTTGATCACATATGTGAATATGTGAAACAAACTTTCGCGTATAAACCACCAGAATTTATAAAAATACGTATTCACCCCAACACTATATCTCTATTTCATATCAAAAACCGACACATTCTTGACCGTTTCGACGCACCCAACTCTCAGATTAAAACAGCGGAATTAACCTCTTTTCTAGCGGCTCGGTCTGCACTGCCACTACAAATTCTAATTGATGATGAAGACGCAACCTACAAACTAATATCATTACAGCAAACAAAATGGTGGAATCGGCGCGGTCTTTTTAATCAAATTAAAATTGCAGAATTCGATAAAGCAGATTGGGTATATCATGAACATGTTCCAAGCCCTGCTGACGCGCACAGACATGTATTTATTGCTTTCAAACCATCTACCGCTTTATTAGAGACATTCATGTACCTTAATAATTTACAAAATCCAGTTGCAAAAATTCAACTCACCTCTGTTCAGCAAACAATAGCGGCTATTGATCGCATCAAAAAGCATGAGCCAATGCGAAGCTTTTGTCCATGGTCACTCTTTGTTCGAAAAGTTTCCAACACCGAATGGCTTTTATCCGCGCAACAATATGGCGCCATTGTCCTTAGCAGACGCGGAACCTTTGCTGCCAATAGTTCAGAAGAATCCATGATAGAAAGTGAGATTGCAACAACTCTTCGCTATTTACAGCGAAATGGTTATGAAGAAGGCGAGAATCTTACACTAATTACTGCTGGCTTTTCAGATCAATTTAATGCGCATTCATTTGATTCTGTTTGTATAACAGATGTTATTCCTGTTCCTGTACGTGACATAGACACACGTATTCAACTAGATTCTCATTTCAGTGAACTCTCGTCACGTGGGTTTTGGATTCTAAATCAATTGCGATCTATCTTAAGAAAACCAAATGCCGTTTATAAAAAAGACTTTAATCCACCTTTTATGTTAAGCCAACGTCTTGCTTATTGGGTTCCATTCTTCTGTCGGCGAATTATTATACCGATTAGTATTGTTTGTTTCGTGGCGCTCATTACGTATGCATCAAAAACACATGCTCTTAGAGAAGATATTAAAGCGACGCTCTTTAAAAAAGAAGCCATGTTTTCAACAACAGGAAATGAAAAACGCCGTATTGATGCCGCTAACTTTGATGTATTTAAAAATCTTGTCGGTGAAAATCCTTTAACATTCTTAAAAACATTATCGATTTCTCTTACAAAAGAAGCATACATAACACAATTCTCATGGAATACAAAAAAGCTCAATAATCATTGGTTATCCTCTTTTGAATCAACAATCGCTCTACCCGAACATTCATCGCTCATGAAGCGGAAAACAAGAAGTAATAAGGTTTTAGCGACGTACCAACAAAAAGTTCAAAAGAAACTACAAAAAAGCTATCCAAATGCAAAAATCGTTTGGTTGCCAATACCTGGAAAAGCAGCATATACACTGGGGGTCTCATGGGATTGAAAACTCAATTAGAACACTTTCGTAAAAATGCATTAAATCTTGAAACATGGCACATCCCCTGGCTTAGCGTGAAGACAGGCGGCCTTCTTATTTTAGTCAGCTCTCTATTCTTAATAAGTGTCATCGGCGCCATGACAACCTATACAACCTACACACTTCACCAGAAGAGCCTTAAAGATGCAAAAAATGATCTAGAACATGTCAAGACTTTGTTTTTTCTAGATGAACAATATCAATCTGCCTTTGATAACAAAACCACCTCTCACTTAAGCGCACGCTATGCAAAATTCAATAAACAAACATCGTTTTCTGCAATGAAAGCCTATCTTAAAAAATGGCAATCTACGCTTCGTATCAAAACACTCAATGTTACAATAGAGCCAGCACGGCCACATACGCGTGGTAAAGGTATAATGACGGCCCCCATAACACTTAAAGCCCAGGTGCTAAATGATAAAATGCTTTATCAGCTACTCGAGAAATTACAAAATGACGTGCCAGGACTCATCGTTCTTAAGCATATTGATTTAAAGCGTATAGCAGGGTCATCTCCTCAAACAATTGACCAATTATTATCTGGAAAAACAAATACCCTTGTTGAAGGCACAATTGTCTGTGACTGGTTTTTCATGGGCGCACCTGAATAATGACTAAAATTAAAAGGCGTTGTTTAAACTTTATACTTGTATTTCTCCACGCTTCTCTAATAGCGGCAAAAACACCAAACATAAGTGCTGTCGCAATAGAAAATTCCCCCGCAACAACTTCTTCAAAAAATCCACCTCAAACTCTTGCTCCAACATCAAAACATCAAAACACAAGTGAATCCTTCTCGCTGATGCTTAGTGATGACGAACAAAAAATGATTTCAAATGCGATGAGCCGCAACAAGATAACCACAGAAGAGGCTCTTATTTGCCATTATCTAGGTGGCATTGTGTATTCAACGCCCACAAATTGGACAATTTGGCTTAACGACCAAGCGCATTCAAATGGATCAGAAATCCCCGGCATTACAATTTTGGAAGTTACGAATAACAAGGTTAATTTAAAAGCAAAAGATTCAAAATCAAAGAACAGCAGTTGGCTGGAAATGGGCAAGACATTTTGCTGCGACACCGGACAAACGCTTGCAGGCGACCAGCGACGGTAATGTCCAGCATATCAATTAACTTACAGACCAGTTCTGCACACCAACCAACGCCTCTAAATCAATCACAACATAGGGCAACTCAATTCTTGGGGATAAGGCTCTATTCACAAAGAACCAGTCATATCGTGAATGATACTCTCCTAGCACTGAACTGCATGTAGGGATTTTCTTAACGCTTCTATCTTTACCAGTAAGCATAAACGTTGACTTCTTCTTATAACCGCTAGGCATAATAATATATTCATGCGAGATTTTGGGCGGACAAGTTTCTAAAAGTGGCAGCCACATTTCAAGAAGTTGATTCGCATACTTGGTTGCTGTTTCTTTATTCATGTATCTAATACTCTCTCTCTCCAGCAAAACCTTTCGATCTCCCTCACTTGCCGTCCTCACACGTTCTTCATGTTCATTATCACCAATAAAAACACTGCCTTGCGGCAAAGTTTTAAACAAAATATCCCGCATACCTTTTAAAGGTACAGTAATCATGTATTCTTTCTGCGGATCTTGCGTTTTCATAACACGCGCAGCAAAAGAATGCAAATCAGCAGAAATATGACTATGTTGAGTGCGTCCAGCTGCTTTGGCACTTAACGAACGAGAAATCCCCATATGCACCGTAAAAGGCAGATTCTTATCATTTAAAACACTAAAGGACATTTCTACATCAGCGTGTGATACGCCTTGATCAAAGGCTTTACCTGTAACTGACACATAAGATGCATATGCAATCCATAACTCGCACTGATCTCCCCACGGTTTTTTACCTGCCTCTTGAACACTCCCAAGCATCCCGGCAAAACTTGTGATCCCATCATGGTAATCACTTCCAATATCACGCCCCAACTGCTCTCTATACTCTTGCGACTCAACCAAATCTTTTTGTGTCTTGTTAAAATCAGACCAATACCAAAAATCATTCGTAATTTGATCTCTTTTTCTTCTATTGCTTTGAATCTCTGCAGTTTGCGGATCGATCTTCTCTAATACAAAAAACAAATCTTCTTGTTTTTGACAAACATATACATTCTCACTCACACGTTGAATATGCAGTGGAGGCTCTGCTGGATTTTCTTGAGCGGAGAAAGTTTCACAGAAATTTAAAACAAAAAAAAAAAACAATTACCAACAATTTTACTGAAAAATTCATTATGTACCCAGGGTCAAACTTATCTACAATTTATATAAGTACTATAAAAACAAAATACAAGGGGGAATTATTTCATATGAACCATTCAATATCTGTCCAGTTCCAGTTTAAACATAAATGATCGCTATAATGTCCATATAGACATAATAAGGTCACTATAATAGTCATCAAATTCCCCCAACATACCAACGTGTTGCAACGGATAACCCAACACTCTTAAGAAAACCAAGCTTAGCTTCATCGTGATCGCCGCAGGCAACAACCACCTGGGCCGCACCTTTTTCGTGTGCTTCTTGTTTTAGCTGATCAAAAAGAGCCTCCCCAACATCAGGCCACCAATCTGGTTCTTCAACGCAAAAATCATCAATCATAAGCGTCAATCCGCCAGGGTTATATACTTCGGGCGCAGGCATCAAGCGCCCTATAATAAAACCGACAATTTTTTGATCCTCTGCAAGCAAGATAATGTGGTCATCTGCATTAAGCAGATGCGTGAACCACTCAGCCTGACGTTCATTCGCATACTCAGAACGCTTCCAAAACTGAGGTTGCACTTTCTCATAAAAACGACGCTTTTGATCAGATAGCGCAACAAGTGTGGGTACATCTGACGCGTTAATTGGCCGAATATTAAATCTAGAAAATCCGTTCATATTATTCCTTGCCACATCAAGTTCGAATCCAATATATCGCGTAAAGAGAAACAGAACAAGATTCATGTTTCTATATTAACCAATAATAAGAATAGGACAGAATTATTTAATTTAAGTTAATACTTTTCATTATTTATTTACACATTGTTAACAATATAATGATATTGTTTTAGCAAGAGGGAGATATTCATATGAATAAGTTATTATTAGCATCTACGGCTATACTTTCTACGACATTTATCGGAAACGCAACAGCAGAATCATTTAAAGGGGCGTATGTTGGCGCCCAAACAGGTTTAGTTACAAGCAATACAAAAGCGAATGTTTCAAATGAAAAAGCAACAAACATTCCAAATAGCGCTGGCGCAACCATAAATACTTCTAAAAATTCAACAGGTTTAGGATATGGTGTATTTGGTGGCTATGGCGTCACAATGAATGATGCATATTACATTGGCGCGGAAGCCTCTATTCAAAATGACACTATAAGTCGCAAAGTGAATCAAACTGCAACTGATTCTGGAAGCAATGCTACTTATACGAATACTATAAATTACAAACGCGGAGTTTCTATCGGTGTAGCACCACGTTTAGGCTACATCTTTGGAAATAACATGGTTTATGCAAAACCAGGCGTTGAAGTCAGCAAAGATAAAGCGACAGCCGTCGTTTCAGCAACACCTGCTGGCAGCAGCACAATGTCAAGCTCGACCGTTTCTGTAAGCAAAAAAAATATCGCAATTACACCGGGCGTTGGTTATGAGAAAGCACTTGGACCGCTTCTTTTGCGTACTGAATATACGTACAATCGCGGGAAAAAACTTGGGATCAATTCAAATTCTGGACCCGTGACCGAATTAGGAAATGTAGCATATAAAGATCATCGTTTGGCGATCGGTGCTGCGTACAAGTTCTAGTTCGCAAGACTTCTAAGAATCTACAGAAGAAACCCGGGGGTTATCCTCGGGGTTTTTTATACACTACCCCGTCATTGCTAGCTGCAAAGAAGCGTGGCAATCTGTGATTTACTGGCACAAAAATCGCCGCGTCGTAAACTCCTCGTGATGACGAATTCATGGCCATTCTATTGGTGAACGGCATCAGCTTTAAAAACACTTTCTAATCCTGGCGTGAACATATTCACCTCGAACTCGTACACGTGATATTCAATCGCTTTTTGCACGTAAAACGGGTCTTGCTCTAAAATTTCCATCAATACGGATCGACTTGTTGCACGCGCAAGAATAAGTCCGCCTGCCCGTGGCACTTGCGGTCCTGACACCAGAAATGTTCCATTGTCATAATGCTGTTTCAAATAATCCACGTGCGCTGGACGAATCGCTAGAATCGTATCCAGTGGAACAAGATACCGCAGTAAGACAACAAACAACGTTGGGTTCGATTTCATTTTATTTTCCCCATAGACAAATGAACTTTGTAAGTATCACAAAAATATAATCCCATCTTTAATACGTATTGAGTACTAAACCCTCAAGATTCGAGGAGCGCCGTGTATGCTTATACATGAGCACCGCAGATATCGCGGAGAGCTGCAGTAATCGAAATGTAATATGCTGGGATTTAAGCAAAATGTTCCCAATTAATCCCATTGCGCGACAACGTCTCCACCATATGTTCTGGCGGGGGCGCAGTAAACGTCAATGTCTCACCATCCACACTTTTAAGCTTTATTGACCGTGCGTGAAGATGCAGCTTTTCAACATCTTTAAATCCATCCCGAAGACCGTATTTACCGTCCCCCCGAATAGGGTTTCCAAACCACGCCGTATGCACGCGCAATTGATGGGTGCGCCCCGTTAATGGCTTAAGTTCCATCCAACTAAAATCAGAAAATGATTTCACAACACGGTAATTTGTCTGTGCCTTTTTTCCAAGCTTTGTATCAACAGCCATCGTTTCGCCGCCGCGTCCTGGGCGCTCAATTTTAGCAATTGGTGCGTCAATCAATCCATGCAATGGTGATGCTCGCCCATGACAAACAGCCCAATACACCTTGTCCATTACATGTTCCTTAAACTGTGCTGCTAAGTTATTCGCAGCCTTCAACGTCTTGGCAACCACCAACACACCGCTTGTATCACGATCAAGGCGATGCACTAACCGTGGCTGCACTTTGGGGCAATAGAACTGCTGGTACGCCTTTAGCAATCGATCGATATGCTGGTGCGTATCAGTCCCCCCTTGCGTCGCCAAGCCAGACGGTTTATTCAAAATCAATAGCTCTTCATCTTCCCAAATAATAAAAGATGCCAGTTGATCCGCCTCAGCCTTTGTTGGCAAGACTATCTGAAGATTCAAAGGCGACTTATCTTGTTTTGTCATGATATCAGCCACAACCGACTTAATCTGAATTGTGTCAAATTCATTCACGCGAAACGATGATTCCACTTTTTTATCATTCACAAGAATATCTTTTGACCGCAGCCATTTTTCAATTTGCCCTTGCGTCACGGTTGGGAATTCACGCTTTAGCCAACGGTCTACGCGCGTGGCAGGACAGTTTTCAATGATAAATGATTTATACATAAGGTGGATACTCCTCGTGATTGTGTGCATACAAGCAACTGCAATCCGGAAAAAAATTATTACACACTGTCATTCACGCTTGGCTGTGAATCCAGGGTATTTCAAGTTACACTAAATCAAGAATTTGAGCTATACATTTTCTGGATTCCCAGCTGCGCTGGAATGACAATAGTAATTGGGAACAACAATAGCCATGCCAAATTTAGAAATGCTCTGCACTAAACGAGCAATGGTTTGAGGATCGGGGTTTACATCTGTAAATGAGCACGGAAAAGGCAGAAGATCGTCACAGCAATCTACATTCCTGAATTCGGCTTACCCCTTCGTAATTCGCTCAATCTCTCGCGTTACCATGCGTTCTACCATCGGCGGCAAATTACGATCAAGCCACTCGCGAATCATTGGTCTGGCAAGGCTTTCAAACAGCTGATCCAACGTTGGGTTCACGCCTGACGTTGGAATAGGATCCTGCTTTGGCGTCTTTGACGTAGACGCATCACGCAACCGCGCAAATGATTCCATTGTTGTCGCTAATGTTTTGTCAGACACCAAACCATCAGCACTTGATTTAGGCACTGCATTTGATTGCCTTGGTGGCGCTGCAGGCGCAGAGCGCGTAACGCGTGGCTCTTGCTTGTTTGCATCAAAAGAACCCTTCATGACAGGCTCCTCCGTCCACAATAAGGACTCTTGCCTTTCTTCACGAACGGTATCCTCATTCAAGCGCGCAACCTCTTCTTGATTCGGTATATCAAGACGCGGCGTAATACGTTGCGTATGTGGTTCTTCGTCCATATTCAATTGAGGCCTACCAAGCAACGGATCAAGGGGCTTTGGCTCATCTTTTTTAGCAGACTCTACCTTTTGAGTAGGCTCATCCGACGACACATAACGACGAATAGACGCTAAAATTTCATCCATTGACATTTCTTGATCATCATCGTTGTGATTTGATGTGGTCATACGCCCGTACCTTTTTTAATCATTATTATTAAAACCCAACACTAATGTTATCATAATGCGCCACAGGGTCAAAATAATTAACCGTCAGCTTCATCGCCTTTGCATGTAATCCACCAAGCAGACTAACCATTTGATACGCATATTGAAAGAAACTCTTTTCAGCCTCAATAAGCCCTAGCTGTGCATTAACAAGCTCGGCCTGCGCGTTCAATACATCAAGCAATACCTTGGTTCCGACTTCCATTTCTTGACGCGTTGCCCCAAGTGCGACTTCAGCAGCTTTGACCTGTTTTTTATAATTATCAATATTTGTTTTTGCCGCATGATATGACTCAAACGTTAATTTTACTGCACCAGTGATTTCCGTCTTTGCACCCTCTATCGCAATCCGCTTTGAAACAGCTGTATCATGCAGTTCACGTTTCTTTGATGAATAACGACCACCCGAATACAAATTATACGACATATAAACACCAACAGAATGATCCGTTACGTTATTTGAATAGCGTGTATCGCCCCCGGCATATAAATTCCGCGCACTTGATTCTTCACGTTGTGATTTTGCACGCAGATCAACACGTGGTAAATAATGTTTTCCTTCGACTTCGTCAATATCAGCCTTGGCTGCTTTATGGTCAAATTGCGCCTTTATAACAGAGGGGTTATTGTCAGTCGCGATTGAAATAGACGCCTGTAACGTTTGCGGCAAATTCATTGGTGCATTTGGTTTTACAATATTAATAACTTCAGTTCCAATCAATGCTGCCAGCTTTGCCTTTGCACCAATTACATCAGCCTCTTCTGTACGCAACTTAGCTTCAGCCCCAGCAAGTTTTGATTCAGCGATTGCAACCTGCGTTAAAGGCTCTTCCCCAATACTGTGCTTTTCGAATGCCGTTTCATAACTTTTTTTCAAAGCAGCTTGGTTTGCTTTATACACGTCAACTTTTGACGTTTTATCAATTAAATCAAGATACGCTTTTATAACTTCTAAAAAAATATTTTGTTCAGTCGACAACAACTCTGCCCACAAGCCACGAATGCTTTGATCCGCCGACAAAACTGCTGCCATGGTGGAACCACCAGCAAACAAATTTTGCTCGATGGTTATAGAACCACTACGAGCGCTCGTTCGTGAAGAGCTCGCAGTACGATGAGGATCCCTATCCTTAGCAGAACCAGAGGTAAGTGATTTATTTCCCTTAAATCCAACTTCAGATGTTACAGACGGCAAAAAATCAGCTTTTGCTTGTGCAATTTTTTCATGTCTGAACATCAATTCTTGACGCTTTTGCAACAGCCCAGGGTTATTGACATACGCTGCGGCAAGCGCATCGGCTAATGTTGATACAGGAGCATGTGAAGGCGCAACAAGTGACCCCTTCGTTTCAACAACGGCAACATCTGTTGACACGACTTCAGGTGCAGTTAGGCCTTTTGCAGCCATCACAGGCGCCGCCAAGACGCATCCCACACACAAGAAAAGGCTTAAATTTTTCATAACGTATCCAATTTATTATTAAGTGTTAAAAATTTTCTGTATGATCCAAGAACACATCGTCATTGCACCTAATTTGCGCTCCATTATTCCTGATTTGTCATCCCCGGGCTTGACCCGGGGATGACACAAGAGCTATGCCTGGATCCCCGACTCCGCCCTCGGCCTACGGCCGTGGCGAGTCGCGGGGATGACAAGGAACAGCTAGAATGATAAAGAAATGACCACAAACACACAAAACCTCAACATCTATTCTAACGACTTTCGTCAAAAATGGAATGCCTCATTTTGCGTATTCGATGTGTTTAATCGCGGCAAGTGTAACTGACATACGATGCGCGGCGGTAAAAACACACCATCCTCATTCTTTTTTAGCACAACCCCTTCGCACAACGGCGCCCCAAGCGTTACTGAATTGCCTTGCATCACACGCACAAATGCAATCCGCCCACCCGGCAAAAGCTTATCCAACACAGGCTGTTTTATGGCATCCAATGAACCGCCATCCATCAAAATGACATCAACAGGCCGAACACTTAGCGTTGGAACCGGTGTTATGATCGCGTCGCCACGTGTAGCATCAATCAATCGCACAAATAAAACACTATCGCTTTCAAAGGCCTCAACGCTACTGCTCAGTTGAGACAAAAGCGTTGCGCTATAGCCCGCACCAGCACTAACGACGCACGCAGACTCATGCGCCTGAATATCGAGCGCTTGCAGCAACCGCGCAAGGACAAAAAAAGGCAATTCGCACCGACGTTTGAGAGGAATTGGTGCATCACCATACGCCACATCAGCAACGGCTGGCGGCAGAAATGGTACACGATTCACCAAACAAAGCGCCGCCGCTACCTGGTGCGACAAAACGCCATGCGGCCGCACTTGCTGAAACAAAATCGATTCAATATCATGTTCTGCTGAAAATACATTCATCCACAAACTTTCTGTAAATTCACTTGACCAAAAGCCCTTGTAACGACTATAAATGAAAAAGTATGATAAATTCTAGTGATTTATCTATATGCTCTAAGTGGTTTGGGATCATTGCTAGGTGATCAAGTAGCGAAGCACGGAGTGTACACTTGTACATGAGTACTGCAGAATACGCTGATCAACGCAGCAAGGGCACAAAACAGGACGAGCTGTCCTAAGTGGTTTGAGATCATTGTTAGGCGATCAAGTATCGAAGCACGAAATGTACACGTGTACATGAGCACTGCAGAATACGCTGATCAACGCAGCAAGGGCACAAAACACGACGAGCAATGAGGCCGGTTGGCAGAATGGTTATGCAAAGGATTGCAAATCCTTCTATATCGGTTCGATTCCGGTACCGGCCTCCATCTTTCGTCGCGCACAGCGCTATGGCGAGACGTCACAACTCTTTTTTATGCATTCCCAACGACCTTTTTTGTGTATTCCCCAGTCACCGACCCGGGGATCTTGCATTTTAGACCCGCGGATCACGTCCGCGGGATACACAGGAGGGATTAATAATGCATTCCAGCAGACACACCTCGTGCATTCCCCCACGACCTTTTTTGTGTATTCTCAACGACTTTTTTGTGTATTCCCCGGGCTTGACCCGGGGATCTAAAACAAATCGTTATACAAATCCATCCATTGCGGATTCATTTTTTCAATCAATTCAATCTTCCATTCTTTTGACCAATGCTTGATGTTTTTCTCACGTTGACGCGCAAAATCCACATAATCATAACATTCATAATACGCAAGTATTTTAAGTTTATATTTCTTTGTGAATCCATCAAGTGCTTCGGTCTTATGTTCAAACACCCGCCGTACAAGATCACCCGTTACACCTACATAAAGTGTGCCATTAGGTTTATTCGTCATGATGTAAATATAATAAGGCATACGATTAGCTTGAACATTTTAGATACCCGGGTCAAGCCCGGGTAATACACAAAAAGGAAGAAAATAAGTCTCCCGTTGCGTGCATTCCTGCCCACAGTCAGCAGTGCATTCCTCATTCCTGCCCACAGTCAGCAGTGCATTCCCCGGGCCGTGACCCGGAGATCTAATTCCACATTCCACACACAATAAAAATTCCAGGGCTTAACACCGCCCCGTGTGTCATCCTCGTGCTCGACACGAGGATCTAATTCCACATCCCACACACAATAAAAATTCCACGATTTAACCAATTATTAATCTATTTCCACTACATTAATAATTGTAATAGAAAAAACATTTTTTATCAGGAGTTATATTTTATGAAGAACAAATTATTATTGTCATTATTGTGCGCAACTGCGATTAGCAGCACAGGGTTTGCGTCCACCAAATGGGGTGATTCAGAACTAGACGCTTTAGAAAATAGAGTAGCTATTTTAGAACTCCAGGCACAACTTACTGCAGGATCAGTAGGGATGCGTTCAGTATCCTCTACAGGATCCGGGGCTTCATCCGGGGCTTCATCCAAAGCTTCATCCAAAACTTCAACACCAGCACTATCACGTTCAGCCTCCGTTTCAGGAGTTGGATCGACATCACACGACACATTTGGATTAGAGCTTGAGACTCCCGGAAATATGGATCGCGTAAAAGCAGGCGGAAAAGTTTATGATGCATCTGATCTTCGCAAAACAAAAAGTGGCAATATCACACGTGCAAGCACAACTAATCCAAACATGATTAGAAAATATAATACATCAGGTAAAATTATTGAAGTTATCCATATGATACCAAGAGGGAATGGTGATGCAGCAAGGTTTAACGAAACAAAGGGTGTTTTAACTTTCACGGATAATAATGGTGACACTGTAAATCGTCGAGTGAGTACAGATTTCACGTACGACCGATCTGCAGAAACAATTACCTTTACTGATGGTGGAATTCTTAATGTAAGAACTGGAAAATACACACAGCCAGCAGTTGCACCATCAGCAGAAAAAACAATACCAGGAGACAGAGGCTGGGTTGCAGGTGACGGACAAGCGAAAGCACAGTTTAAGGTAGGAGCAAAAGCTGTATTAGCTACTATAAAACTACAAAAAGCAGCTAAACTCAACACAGCTTATGCAAAATTAGCGGCTGACAGGGACTTATTGAATGAAGAACACAGGCAGTTAGAAGCACAACTTTTGGATCTAGATACAAAATTCAAGGCAGGAACACCAGATTATGAGGCAGCAAAAAAGAAGCTGAGTGATACAATGCTAGCACTTAATCAAGAAGATGCACGCCTAGATGCGATAACCCAGCAACTTTTAAGTGAAAAGGCGATTATTGCTAATTTTGAGCAAGAGTATGATGATGCAGTAGCAAATGCTACAAAACAATTTGATGAGAAAAAGGGTGCTGCATACAGAAAAGCTTTTGCTGATGTAGGCGACACTAACCCAGACCTTTTGAAAGAAAAAATTCTAGAAAACATCATCCTCGGAGATACTGATCTGCTTAAGGTCCCAACATACAGAAGTGCTGAGGCTGCACACCAAACAGAAAAAGCTAAACGTATTCCTTTAGAATTAGAACGCCTAGCTGCTGAGCAAGACTTGAACAAGTTCAGTGATTCTAAATCCGACTATCTTGCTGCTAAAAAACCACTATCAAAAAGGCTTGCTGCACTCCCAAGCGAATTAGCACCGTTAGAAAGTGAAATTTCTAAGATTGAGGGCACCAAAGCAGCAAGGAAGGCAGAATTTAAGGAAGAACATAAGACAAAAGACGAAATTCCTAATCTAGCAGGAGGCCTCGCATTAGCAGAGGCAAAAGCAAAGGCAAAAGCAAAGGCAAAACCAGCAGCAGCAGCAGCAGCAGCATCAACGGTACAAGGAGTATCTAACCTAGCTCCAGGTGGTGGAGCTAGTGGTGATAAGGCTGCGCCCGCTGCAACAAAAACGAGAGCAGAAATAATTGACGGCCTTGTTTCTCACTTAGGCGCTAGAGCACAAAGAGATCAAAGAACTGCCCTTAATGCGCTGGATCCTGAAGCATTCAGAAAGCAACATGGTGATTTCATCAATTAATAAGTTTAAAAAAATCATATAAACCTTGGGGGCTTAGCCCATAAAGTTTCAAATAAGAACAAGCCCCCCTTTTTGGGGGGGGGGTTGTTTTATTCATTTATTTTGTTTTATTCATTTTTTCTCAAATTTTTTTTACACAAAAAATTCCATCGCCTGTTCTAAAATGAAGTGCAACACCCTAAGATGGTTAGTGACAAAACTA
>JANRCF010000025.1:0-1260 GCA_030727085.1 Alphaproteobacteria bacterium
CGTTTCTGCAACGTTCACAAAATCAATAATCATAGGCTGGTTATCTTTAATCAAACGATTAAAGGGATCACCTATCCCTACCAAAATAAGGATAAAGATAAAAGTATGTATGATGAGCGAGACAATAGCTGCGCGTTTCATAGAGGCGGCCTTGTCCTATTTGATGCAGCAGCTGGTGATGCATTTTTTACTACAAGTTTTGGTCGCTCTGTTGTTGGCTTACGAACAGCAGAAACCTTTAGTGCAGCGGAGTTCTCTTGCTTATGTTTTTCAACTTTAGGTGTGGTATGATTTTGCATTGGCAGCTCTGCGATCAAAGAAACGCGTGAAAAGCCAGCCGCTGCAATCGCCCCCATTGTTTCCATAATTTGTCCATAAGGCAATTTTTTATCACCTCGCACATAAATCTTTGTATCTGGCTTGCCGTCAGACGCTTCCACTAATTTTTTTAAAATATCAGCCAATGGCAGTTCATTTTCTTGAAAATATGTCTTACCGTCACTATCAACTGATACAACAAGTGGTTCAACTTGATCATTCATTTGTGCGGCTTTCGTTTTTGGCAAGTCAACAGGAACACCAACCGTTAGCATTGGTGCTGTCACCATAAAGACAATCAATAACACTAACATCACGTCAACAAGTGGCGTTACGTTGATGTCACTTGTTGGACGAAAGCTGCGCCGACGTCTATTGCCGCGGCCAGCATTATGTGAAGAAAGATTCCCTGCCATATTATCTTACACATTCTCTTCAAGTTGACGTGAAATTATAGAAATAAATTCACTGGAAAAAGCATCGAGACGATTCGCATAACGATTCAAATCACTTGATATTTTATTAAAGGCTATCGCTGCAGGAATTGCTGCAATAAGGCCGATTGCCGTTGCAAACAATGCCTCAGCAATACCAGGTGCCACAACCGCAAGATTTGCACTTTGTTGCGTTGCAATCGCACCAAAGCTGTTCATGATACCAAGAACTGTTCCAAACAAACCAACAATCATCCCGTTTGAACCAAGAGATGCTAAAAATGTCATATAACGTTCAAGCTGTTCCATCTCACGCCCAAGCGTCAATTGCATCACACGATCAATTCGTTGTTCAAGCGTACCACGAAATTCGTTCGAGCGAACTTTTCCTTTTGAAAGAGTACGACGCCATTCACGCATTGCTGCACAAAATATCATTGACAATGGGTCTTTTGGGTTCTTATGAATCCGTTCATACAAATCATCAAGCGCCCCACCTGACCAGAAT
>JANRCF010000025.1:1270-4782 GCA_030727085.1 Alphaproteobacteria bacterium
GACCAGAATGCATCTTCAAATTTATCGGCGGCTGAATTCATACGACGCAAACGGTATACTTTATTAAGGATAATTGTCCATGACCAAATAGATGCAACAATTAGGCCCAGGATAACCAATTTAATGATAGGCTCAGCGCCTATGAACATATCCCACATACTTGCGTTAAGCGCCGCAGGCATATGTGACATTTGACCTGCAACAGCGTTGGGTATTTGTGCCATATGTGAAGTATCCATAAAATTTTAAGTCCTTATATTTTCAATGTTAATCTGTGCTTAATGCATCTTCGTTCTTAATAATTCAGGTATCCGTATTGGTTTTCCTGTTTGTGGGTTAACAAAAGCAAGTGTGATTGTCGCCTTTACAAGCACTTGCTCTTGTCTCATTATTTGCTGAACACATGCAATTGATGCTCCACGAATTTCAACAGTATCAAATGTAACAATCAAATCATCACCCAAATAAGCTGGGCTTTTAAAATCAATCTGCATGCGCGTTACTACAAAACTTCCAGCACGTGATGTAATAAGCTGGGCATGGTCGATACCTTTGTGGTAAAAGAATCGTGTACGACATCGTTCCATGAAATTTAAATAGCGCGCGTGATAAACAATCCCGCCTGCATCGGTGTCTTCAAGAAAAACAGTTACGTTATATGTGTTCATACTATAAGGTTCAAGCGACATGATGCGAATTATTTACATTCTATTTATTTGTATCGTATTTTGCTGCCAAATTTCTAGTGCTTTCTCATCTCAAGCTTCCCATAATTTTAAGATTGTGACAAGTTTTTCATTACTACAGAATTGGGTTACTGTATTAACGCAGAATATTCCGGCTGATATAGCCGTTATTTCAACGCAAAGCCTTGTTCCACTGCAAAACGACCCACATGTGCATCAAATCACACCAATGGACGCCAAAGCGATGGAAAAAGCGGATTTAATTATCACGATTGGTTTATCCTTTGAATGCTGGATGAACAATTCTGCAGCAACACATTCTCCTCACACGACTCTTTTCCAAGCAGCTGCTGGAGTTGATGCGCGGCTTATTCCAGCACCAGATCCGCACATTTGGCATGATGTCCAAAAAGTCCGGCAAATGGTCACAAATATAGCAAAAGTTTTATGTGAAAAACTTCCTAAAGCTGCCCAGATTATCAATAATAATGCGCGCGTATATGACGCAGAATTAGTTAAGCTTGACGCCTGGGTGCGAGACGAAATTGCAAAGACGCCTCTTGAACAACGAAAAATCATAACAACACACGATGCCTTTTATTACTACGGAAAAGCATATGGCGTTACGTTCCATGCGCCAGTTGGCCTTAGCACAGAAGCAGAAGCGGATTCCAAAACGGTTGCCTTGTTAATAAATCAAATTAAAAATGAAAATATAAAAGCAATCTTTTTTGAAAATTTAGCTAACCGTAATATCATTCGTCAGATTGCCAACGAAACAGGGATTAGAATACAGGAAGGTGATCTGCTCTATGCAGATTCATTATCGGAAGAAAGCGGAGTTGCATACGATTATATAGCTATGATGAAACATAATACGACGCTTATTGTGAGAGCATTAATGAGAGGATAGCACCCTACTCACTAAACACAGTCTCTGCAAAACCATTGATTTTATGCCCTGGGCATAGCTTCGCTATCTCTGCACGCAATTCTTCAATACCAAGGCGTTTTTCAGAACTTGTGACACCCAAGATTGGAAATGCGGCGCCGTGCTTTTTAATTGCAATTTGAGTTTCTTCTTGAACTTTAGCCAATGCTGCAGCGCTGATTTTATCAGTCTTAGTCAACACAACTTGATATGATACCGCCGTCTCATCAAGCATTTTCATCATCTCGATATCATTTTTCTTAATTCCGTGACGGCTATCAATCAACACATACACGCGCTTTAATGTAGGACGACCAAGTAAATATTGACGCACAAGCTTTTGCCACTGCGCAACCAATGCTTTTGGCGCTTCTGCATAGCCGTACCCAGGCATATCAACCATAATTAATTCTTGATGCAGCTGAAAGAAATTAAGCATTTGCGTACGTCCAGGCGTATTAGATGCGCGTGCGAGTGTTTGACGATTTGTAAGCGCATTAATGAGGCTGGATTTACCAACGTTTGAACGACCAGCAAAAGCAATTTCTGGCAATGAATAATCAGGAAGATCATCAATTTTTTGCACACTTCGCAGAAAAGGACACTCTTGTGCAAAAAGCCAATTAGCCCATTCTTGAGGATTTGCCCATCTCATTATTTTTTACCTTAATATTACATCTATGAATTAAACTTTGCCATCCAAGGATCACGTCCAAGGATGACAAACAGGGCTTCTTTTACCGTTTTTTACGCGTATTTACCGCACGCTTAGCTTTATCTTTTTCAGATGAATGGTTTATGTAAAGCTGCTGAAGAATTGTCAAAACGTTACTCCATGCCCAATAAATAACAAGACCTGCAGGAAACGATGCAAACAAGTACGTGAACATCACTGGCATAATCATCATCACTTTAGCTTGCTGAGCATCCGCCGGCTGAGGACCAAGCTTTTGCTGCAAAACCATAGTCGCACCCATAATCAATGGCCAGGCGCCAATCATCAAAAATGCAGGCGGCGTCCATGGGATTAATCCAAATAGGTTGAATACCGTTGTTGGGTCAATAGCTGCTAAATCCTGAATCCATCCATAGAAAGGTGCATGACGCATTTCAATCGTTACAAAGAATACTTTGTATAAACAAAAGAAAATCGGCGCTTGAATCAGCATTGGCAAGCATCCAGACATTGGATTTGCATTTTCTGATTTATAGAGATTCATTAACTCTTGATTCATACGCACCTTATCATGCGCATACAATGTCTTAAGTTTTTCCATCTTAGGTTGAAGGTCTTTCATACGCGCCATAGAACGATGTGACTTATTCGCAAGTGGAAACAAAATAGCCTTAAACAAAATGGTCAACATTAAAATAGCCAAGCCAAAATTGCCTAGAATCTTATGGAAAAAATCCAACACGTAAAATAGAGGCTTCGTTAAAAAGTAGAACCATCCAAAATCAACAGCTAAGTCAAAGCGATCAAACTTGTGTGTTTTTTCATAACCATCAAGAATGCTTAAAACTTTTGCCCCAGCATAAAGATGCTGCACAACTTCTGTTGTTTTGCCTGACGTCAACGTGATTTGTGGCGTCATAACTTTTGTCTGATAGATTGAACCGGCAGAATAATCGTATGAACATTGAGTTGGTGTTGTTTGTGACGGAATAAGCGCAACAAGCCAGTATTTATCGGTAAAGCCAAGCCAACCACCAGTTGTCGATTGCTGAATATGTCCTTTTTTCTCTATATCACTATATGAAACTTCAGATAATCCATGATCGAGCACACCTATGCCACCTTCATGAAGTACGAAGAACCCACTTGTTTCAGGTGTTCCTGTGCGCGTTATGTTGCTCACTTGCTGTAAAACAACCTCTGTCGTCCCTGTGTTAAC
>JANRCF010000026.1:0-8915 GCA_030727085.1 Alphaproteobacteria bacterium
TGTAGGTGCAGCGCGGATACCTTTACTAAAACGGTCAATGGTGCGCGCAGTGAAAATCCAAAAAATGCCGCCAGCCACTGCAAACATTGGTTTGATTAAGATGCTGCCAAATGTTCCGATTAAAATAAGTGATTTGCGTGCTTTAATATAGTCGCTTAAGATTCCAGAAAATACCTTGGCCATGAATGCCATGAACACGGCGAATCCTTCGATGGCGCCAAGTTCTTTGTAGCTTAAATGTAATTCTTCACGCATAAATACGGATAGAATTGAAAATACCATTAGGCTTGCCATACCACCAAAAAAGCTAATCCATGAAATGGCCCACAAGCTTTTGTTGTGAGCAGGATTGGGGCTCATGGCGAGCAGGTGCTTAATCTTCAATTTCTGACCGGACGGCAAGCGTTGCCAAGCTTAGTGCATTTATTAAGTGCTGCCTGACGTGAGACTATTGTTGGCCCAGCAACAATGCGGTATTTCTTGCGACCGTCGGATGCCACAAACGGTTTTACACTTAAATCCATGCCTGCAAGTTCGTTTGCGTAGCGTTTTTGAAGGCGTTCCTTTTCCTTTTTAGCCAAAGATTCATTTGGTAATGTGCCAAGCTGTAAGTAATATTGCGTTGTGTCGACAGGGGCAGGTTTTGCCTCTGGTGCGTTAACAACAGCATCAAGTGTAGCAGCGTTTAGTTTTACTTCAGGTGCAGGATGCTGCATAAGCGTTGCTGGGTTTTGCGCCATTTGTTGCTGATTGTATTGCTGCTGATTTTGTGGCAACCCATTTAAATCTGGCGGGCCTTGATGCTGAACCGCCTGTGGTTGATGTTGTTGTGGCTGAACATAGGCTTGACCTGGATACTTCTGCATATGTTCTGGAATTGCTTGTTGTGCAGGCTGAGCATTTTGTAGCTGAGTTGCAGCTTGAATAGGTGCTTGGCCCGGTTGGTTAGCTGGCACATAAGGTGGCGCATACGCTTGGGGTTGACCTGGAGCTTGTCCTTGCGGTTGTTGAGCATAATATTGCTGCTGAGGATACTGACCTTGCGGTTGTCCGGGGTGTTGTTGACCCGGTTGTTGTGGTTGCGTGTAAGTTGGCGCCATAATAACAGATTGCTCTGGTGCGGGAAGTAAGCGTTCGACTGGTTGTTCTGTGGTTGGCGCAAGACGTCCGTAAATTAATTTATCTTGATGCGGAAAGTCAGTTCCACCTGGGTTTTCTGGGCGTACACGGTATGGGTCTGTTTCTGCTTGTATTAATGGCGGTGTATCTGATGTAGGAAGGCTAATCCATCGATAGGCAAGCCATGTTACCGTGCAAATAAACACAAGGCCTGTTATAGCAACGATAAATTTGAGTGGTGATGGGCGGTCAACATCTGCTTCTGAATCATCATACTGTGCATCTGATTCTTCATTGTGCCAAAAGCCTAGCCCTTTTAAATCGTCACGGTGTGCTTGACGATTGTTGGGAGCCTGCCTTTGACCGTAACCAGATGATGTTCGTTGGCCAGGATTGAGCTGGCTTTGATTGAAAGGTGCATGTTCGCCGCGGTTAGAATACCCGCTGCGTTGCATATCATCGTGTGCTGCATTTGTGCGCCTAAACCCTGTTAGGGCTTCATCTTCAAAGTCATCTTGATCAGATCTTTGCCGTGCATTTCGCTGTGCGTGTGCATCATCAGTGCGATAGGGACGCAAAAACTGTTGGTCACGCAAATCACGAGGATCATGCGAATCATAGTAGGCGTCATCTTCTTCATAGTCATCGTAGCCTGATGAAGGTTCGTGGCGCAATACGACATCATCACGTTCACGACGGTTGTTTTTTTTATTATCGCGACCAAAATTAAATCCAAAACGAGACATATTCTTTTACCTTTAGTGCATTTCTTCAACAGCTGTTATGCCAAGCAACGATAACCCTGACTTGAGTATATTTGCAACCCCCCAAATAAGAGCCATACGTGCTTTTGTCAGTTCAGGTTGATTTGTATCAATAAAACGCAAGCTTGTATTATCTTTACCTTTATTCCAAAGAGAATGAAAGAGTGCTGCAATATCATATAAAGTATTGGCAACGCGGTGTGGTTCGCGTGCCATGGCGGCTGTTTCAATAATACGTGGCCATGTTGCAAGGTGCTTGATCACAGTTAGTTCTGCATCATCGGTTAATAAATCAAGCTTTGCATTTGCCAGTGTTGCTGTTGAAAACGAGGGGTCGCCCGCAACCATATGACGCAGTACGGAATGAATCCGTGCATGTGCGTATTGAATGTAGAAGATTGGGTTGTCTTTTGATTGTTCAATCACTTTAGCAAAATCGAAATCAATGCTCATATCTTGGTGACGTGACACCATCATATAACGTGTAGAATCTTTTCCAACGCGATCGATTACATCTTTAAATGTGATGAATGTGCCAGCACGCTTTGACATACGAACGGGCGTGCCATTATCCATAAAGTTAACCATTTGGCTGACTTTAATTTCAAAGGATGCTTTTGAATGTGTGATCGCTGAAACGGCAGCCGTTAGGCGTTTTAAATAACCTGCATGGTCAGCACCAAATACATTGATCATATTTGAAAAACCACGACGGTATTTGTCGTAATGATAGGCGATGTCACCAGCGAAGTATGTCCAGCTAGCGTCGGATTTTTTCAATGCACGATCAACATCATCGCCATATTTTGTTGCACGGAAGAGGGTTTGCGGGCGTTCTTCCCAATCGTCAATCACCATTCCTTTTGGTGCATCAAGTACACCAACATAAACGTCATCGGTTGCTTCAAGTGCTTTTAATGTATCATCAATTAAGCCTGCTTTAACAAGTGCTTTTTCTGACGTATAAACGTCCATCTTAACGCCAGCGATTGCAAGGTCGGCTTTGATGTCGACCATCATGATGGCAACGGTGGCTTCTTTAAAGGGTTCAAGCCAAATAGATTCAGGTTTTCCGCGGTATGTATTGCCAAACTGTTCAGAAAGCGCTTTGCCGACGGGGGTAAGATAGTCACCGCCGTACATACCGTCTTTGAAATCATCATCAGAAATGGTGTCGCCAAGGGCTTCGCAGTAACGTAAATAAACAGACCGTGCAAGTGCATTTACTTGTCCGCCAGCATCGTTGATATAATATTCACGTGTGACATCATAGCCCGTAAATTGTAGTAGGGATGCAATAGCATCACCAAGAACAGCATTCCGGCCATGGCCAGCATGAAGTGGGCCTGTTGGGTTGGTCGACACAAATTCCACGTTAATGGTGGCGTTTTTGCCAATGTCTGCGCGACCATAGTTTGTCCCAGCGGCGAGTAGGTTGTGTAATTGCTTAAGCCAGAAATCATTGGTGAAACTGATATTAACGAATCCAGGGCCTGCGACGGCGACTGTGCTTACTTCAGCAAGATCATTAAGTTTTGCGCACAAGAGTTCAGCTAATTGACGCGGGTTCATTCCTAATGGTTTAGCAAGTACAAGTGCTGCATTGGTTGCGACATCACCATGTGATGTATCTTTTGTCGGTTCAACGACGACTTTTGTTGTGTCAGGAGCCGTAACTCCTTGTGCGGATGCAATGTCACCTGCAATTGATTTAACATGGCTAAGGAGTCCGTGAAAAAAGTTCATATAGCGTATTCTTTCTTAATTATTTGTAGTTCACTTTCCGTCATTGCGAGCTCCTGTAAGAGAGCGTGGCCATCTAAGGGCTCTTTATTTGTCATCCCCGCATAAACGGGGATCCAGTGGCTGTTAAATCTACTAAGCAATGGCTTTATTATTTTTTTTCTGGATTTTCGCGCCTTCGCGGGAATGACAAAAGTTTGCCAGAATAACCCTTTTCTTTATTTAATACCAAACAGGCTTCCAATGGATGAAAATACACCCATGAACCATGATTTTTCACGCACTATATCGGCTACGTTTGAATAGACCATAAGGCTAAGCACAAGTGCAACGCCAACCATAAATATACGTTCTTGTATTTTCTCAGGGAGTGGGCGACCCCGAATGGCTTCGATTGAGCATAATAAGATGTGTCCCCCATCAAGCATAGGTACAGGTAGTAAGTTAATCAACCCAAGGTTAATGGATAGCATCGCCATAAACATTACGAGTGCAGAAATGCCGCCATTCCAGCTTTCTTTGGCCATTTTCCCAATAGAAATCAATCCGCCAACATCGCCGCCAGCATTGCCGGTGATCATAGTGCCAAGCATTTGTAGTATTTTAACAGACATTGAATAGCAATAATGCACCGATTTTACAAATGCATTTATAATAGATGTTTTTTCATAATTAGGTTCTCCGCCAGAGCCAATTCCAAGCAATTTTATTGGTTTGCGTTGACCATTTTCTTCTGAATAGAGTTTTGCCTGAAAATCTATTTTTGTACCAGCGCGTTCAATGGTAATGTTTGTGTCTTTTCCGCTGAATTCTGATAGTGCTTTTACACAATCGTCAAATTTTTTAATATCATGATTTCCAAAACGAATGATTTTATCGTTGAGCTTAAGGCCAATTTTTTCAGCAAAAGAATCAGCTTTGATTGTACCGATGACTGCCGGTGCAGTAGGCATCCCCTTCATTGCAATTAATGCTGTTAATACAATAATAGCAAAAAGATAATTAGCAGCAGGTCCTGCAACTGCAACGGCAATGCGTTGCAATGGGGTTTTGTTATGTAGCATTGTTGCTTTTTCAGCGTCAGATAGCGTGTTTTCTAGGCTTTTATCAACGGTTGTACTGCTAACATCTTGATCACCAAAGAATTTTACATAACCGCCAAGTGGAATCAAGCTAACGCGCCACCGTGTTTGGTGCGCATCAGTCCAACCAAAAAGTTCGGGTCCAAAGCCAATTGAAAATGTGCTTACGCGAACTCCATTGCGGCGCCCCACCCAAAAATGACCATATTCATGCACAAATACAAGAATGCCCAGTACAAGAATAAATGGCAAAATAGTTGAAAAAAATGCGGACATAAAAAACCTTTCGATGGATCTTTTTAAATGTCTATCACGGTTTTGGTTCGCGATAGAATATTATTATTAGCGATATACGATAAATAGGATACCCGTTTTAGTGAAAGACTTCAACTGGCATCCAATTTACTTTTACGCATGCAGCATAATAGATGCATATACACCAAACAAAACTGTGGTAATAACTGTTACAATAACCAGTTTTTTCTTGATATTTGGATTTTCTGGCGCACCAACGTCATTGCCGGTAATGGGCGCATGATCTTGCTTGATGCCAATGGGCAAAATTACAAATAGTACCATCCACCATGTGATGAAATAGACAACGATGCCGGTCATAAGGGTTAGTTGCATTGAAATCTCTCAGTTATGTGTATTTCTACCATGCAGTAATAATGTGACATTTTATTGCTACATGATAGTTTTGTGAAAAACAAAGATAAAGGCTGGTTATTCGCTTTAGATCAATTTTCTTATATAATCCGAGAATGTGAAATTGCCGCCGTATTATTCAGCGGAGCTGGTGCACCAAGTGATGCCTTTTTCCATTCAATGTTGCCAAATTGCCCGCATGCTGAACAAAAAGCATCCCATGACGGTGCGGCATGATTGCAGTTTTGACAGGTCCAATCCCATTCGTGTTGTATATCAGCCAGTTTTGTGCGCCAAAAATCAGCTTTGAATCCTTGATCGGGGTGTTCGCGATGTTCAATTTCAACCATCAATTGATATGTGCTTTTTGTTGGCTCATCCTGTAAAAGTGGCTGGATATGATGACGTGCTTGCCCCCACAGGTCTGCATCAAGCGCCGCTTTTGCAAGTAACCAATAGCTTTCTTCGTGGTGAGGATGTTGTGTTGTTAGTTTTTCAATTTTTCGGTAGGCATCCATTGGTTCTGTTGCGTTATGGATATGTAGCCATATATCAGCAAGCAGTCGATGCGGTGCTGACCTGTAGCTGCGTTGTAAAATGCGCAAAGCCTTTTGCTTTTGATTATGATTTAGCAGGGCATAAGCAAATTCAGAAGCCACAACAGGGTTTTCGGGAATCATTTCATACGTACTCTTAAGCAAATCAAGTTGCTGTGATTCAGTTAGTTTTACATAACTATTATGTTTAAGTTTTATCCACAACAACAATCCTTGATGCATCAATGCATCTGTTTTTGGTAAATGGCGATAGAACGGCAGCATATCAATGGCTTTGTTTGTTGAATCAACTAGTGCTAGTTTGAGAGAGTTAAGTTCAAGTTGCTTGAGTACCCAAGGCGAGTCGGGGCGAATTTCATACAATTGTTCAAGATACGATTGCGCACGCGCCCAGTCTTGACGTTCGATGGCAAGCAAGGTAGAGCCTCGAAGCCCTAAGAATTTAAGTGGCGCTTGTTCTGTCATCAATGCAAAGGTGCTTTGTGCAAGCGCGTAGTCTTGTGTTAAATAGGATGTTTGACCGGTAAGGAATAGCGCTAGCGGGTGATTCGGTGCTAAGCCACGTGCAAGATCTGCGTAACTTTGTGCTTCCTCTGGTTGCTGAGCAGCAATGGACGTTAAACCCTCAATGACAACATCTTCGAATTTCTTGAGGCGCCGTTTTTGAAAGAATCCTTTTGTGCGGGCTGGAATATCATGGAACCAACGCCAGCAGTGATGAATTAAAATAAGTACTGAAACGAAAAGAAACAATGACGCTAATAATAAAGCGACTGGCATTGTTGACTTATAACCAAACCATTCAATCGTAAAATTGCCAGGATTAAGCGTTAAGAAGACAACAATTAAACAAATAATTGCGAGTTTAAGAAAAAAACGTGATCCATGAAAAATGCGCATTAATTCACCTTTTTAGTGAGAAGTGGGGTGAGTCGTTGGCGTAGAGTCTCGACCTTTTGTTCAACAGAAAGTCGCACATCGGCATCACTGAGCCACCGATCAAAGATTGTTTTAGAGATCGCCTGCTGTTCTTTTATTGTTTTAATTGCAGCGTCAAATTGATGCTTTTCAATTAAGGAAATAGCTTCTTCAATTGTTTTAATTAACGTTTCTTTTGTTGACGGGCTGGCGGCTTTAATTGCCGCTTGGTCTGTGCGTTCAAAGGATATGTGGCTTTTTGCTTTTTCCCAAAGACTATCAATCCATGATTGGTCTTTTGTATTTGTAGATGGGTTGTTATCGTTTGTGTGTTTAGATCTTACTAGTTTTTCTTTGATAACAACAAGATCAGCAGTTAATTTTTTAAAAGGTCGTGTTTTCTTTGATGCCGCATTAATTAATTCATGAGCGGCCTCTAAAATATCTTTCCTTTTTGCAATGAATGGATCGAGCGCACGCAGTTGCTCTATAAAAGGATCGCCATTAGAAAAATGTTCTAGTAATGAATTCCATTGAGCCACGATTTCGCTTGATCCTGATACAGCGAGACCTGCGGTAGGTATGGATACGCGGTCATGCAATGCTTTTACTTGATCAGAAAGCTTGTTAAGAGATTCATTAAGTGTGGCTAGTTCTTTTTGTGTTTGATCTGTTAGCGTTGCTAATGCCTTACTCTTTTCATCTTGAATCAGGTGAACGCGGTCAAGTTCGCTGCGTAACACTTGAATTTTCTTGATCGATGGAAAGAGAATATTCTCAATTTCTGGACCAAAAAAAGGCAGCGCCGTAATTACGCCTCCCCAGAGTATCAAGTTTATAGCGCCCGTTATTAATAAAGTTCTAAAAAGTTGAGAAACGAACCAATGGTTTTCTTCTTGTGGTTGTGTTTCTTTGTTTTGTACTGTCATTGGTTTTCTCCATCGCTTTGCTGTAATTACCAGCCAGTAGTGCTATTCTCATTTTTGATTTGTCATGTTGACACTGGCGGGGATCCGAAAATATATATAACATAAAGCTTTTAATTAATATGGCTTTAAGTATTCTTGAACCTTCCTTCGTGAGAATGGCAGTAAATTAAAATAAGTGGTGGATAATGGAATTTATCTCACACATATAAGTTAGCGGCAAATTGACAGGATGTCGATGCCTAAACGCTTTGAGAGCCTATAATGCAAGGTGTGATTTCTCAGAAGATGATGTTGAACTCAAGTAACTTATTTTTTTGAGAGTTCATCTGCAAAGCTGTGATTACGGTCACGATGATGAATTTCATCGTCTCTTGCTGCAAGTACAACTTCTCTTAGGCAAGCATTTTTAGGCAGTTTCCAATAGGTTATAGCAACTTCCGGGGCAGCTACATTTTCAATTCTTTTATCGTCAATTTCTTTTAGATATTGTGTGTAAGAAATGACTGCCTCTTCTTCAAGATACCCAACGATGCGGTGAGCAGTTTTGGATGACACAATATACAATATGAAATAAGCTGCAAAAAACCAGACTTGCACAAAAATAATTAAAAAACGCTCAAACCAATTGGGTTGTGCAATTTGAATGAATGTCATCAAATGCATACGCTCGTTTTCTGCTTCATCGAGAAGCTCTTTTATCCAGCCTTGATCATCTTTGCACGATCTAAGGCTTTTTAAGTGCTGAAACATTCCGCCAACCATCCCGGGCACCCCAGCCACGGTCTCAAGCACAACTGCACGATTTCCATATCGTTTAGCAAAAAAGAGGTCTGCAAAAAATCTTAAACTTTTAACAAAGCCATACGCAATATAGTCAGCAATGCAACTAGGTGGGCGGTGAGTAATAAGATTGTTTTCAAGAGAATCCATTTTTTTAGCCGTTAATTATATGTTATTTGGATTTATTATATGCTTATTATATTAAAAATGCGTGAATAAAATGTGTTTGGATGGATTAACAAAAACTGTGGAGTTTTACTCATTAAGGTGAGGGGATGCTAATTTCTTCCCAGACGGATTCACGAAGTACACCCGCAATTCCTTCACTAAGGCATAATGCTGTAATAAAAGGCGTATAGCCTAAGAGGTTATGTG
>JANRCF010000026.1:8925-17435 GCA_030727085.1 Alphaproteobacteria bacterium
GGTTATGTGCCTTTAGCAAATCAAGGGTAACCTGCGCGCTATGTTCTGGTGAATCTGCAGATATTATCAGTTTATCTTCTGTTGTTGACTCAATTTGTCAAAGCCAATTTTGTGATGACGATAGACTTCATTAAACCATCGATTAAAGGTCTCGTGGTTGATGCCGATTGTTTTTTCTATATTTTCATCAAAACGAACAAAGCCGGATCCTTGGTAACCACCGATAATGCTCTTTGAATGCAGTGCTGCAAAATCAGCTGCGAAATATAGTGCTGCAAAGTGATTGTGTAATGGCGTTCCATTAGAATGTTTTATGCATTCAGAATTGAAGTTTTTCACTTGTTCACTTTGATCTTGCTGACCCTGGCCATGTTTTTGGTGAGCATTGGTAATCTCATTTGCCATAACGGCCTGCAAGATTGTTTTTCTTTCAATCAACTTTGCGGAATGTATTAGACTTGCTTTTGTTGGATCAGCAAGTAACTTAATAATTGAATCGGTGTAACCTGAGTAATTCTTGGTCAGGTGCGGCGCTTTGTTGAATTCAGTAAGGCGGTGATCATAAGGAGCTGTGATATGCTCAACAAGGAAAGGATTTGTTTTTTGTAGCTCCGATCTATTTAGATTTCTCACATTCTGTTGGGTTTCGTTCAGCCTTATCAGGCGCATCATGCGTCTATTTTCTTTAAATGTTGGATCTTGTTTGAGTCTTTCTAACGCGCCATGCCACAAACCTTTTGTTGTAACGTAATTCATCAGTTGATCGTGATATGTTTTTCGCCGTTCGAAGCTTTGTGGAGACTTAATAAAATCCATGAGCCCCGCGTACTTTTGAGCCAATGTATTTGAAGAAAGTGGAGCCACAATTCCATGCATGTGTTTTTCAATGATATCTTCTTCAGGCATAGCACGACGCTCACCTACTGGAATTTCCTCCAGTTCTTGCTGAGTGTTTCTCAAATTCGACAAAAATTGCTGAATATGTTCTGGATAAATTGAGTTGTTATCACCTGCTGCAGCTCTGTATATGTCAAATTGCCGTTTTAGTCGCGCCTGATGGAGTGGAGAATTAGCCATTTTCTTTGCGTGATGTATAAAATGTACAACCTGTTGAGCAAGATATAGATTGTTGGTATTGAAGTGTCCCCGGACTGTAGAGTTGTTGATATCGGGATTATAATTGTTACTAGCGCTATGCAGACGGTTTAAATCCCTGTTGGTGGTGTCTGCACCAGATAAAGGAAAATCCCCTAATGAATCTTTTGCGCCACGCCGATTGATGTTTAGTGTGATGTTATGATTATATACGCCATCGTTCGGCAATATGTTGTTAATACTTTTTTTCAAATCCACACGTTCATCGTCGAAATTCCAATGATAAAAGGCTGGAATTTTTAAATAGTGTGACCATTTAGCGTTATTTTCTAGCATGCCGTCTACATAAAATATTCCTCCAGAATATGAAATAATCCCATCAATTGACGTGATTTCTGAGTTAGAGAATTGTTCTATAAATGCTTTTTGTACAAAGCCCTTATAGAGTGTCTTGAAAACGTTCGAGTTAATACCCGCAGATTGCAGCAATGCATAGGATGATACAAAGAAACCGCCAAAGCTACCACCTTTCAAGAATATAGTAATACCTGGGTATTCTGTTTTGATGTATTTAACAAAGTCACTGACGATGCGTAAGTAGCGTGCATGCGTATCTTTGAAATTTGATTCTTTAAATTGGTCCCATTGATCAATATTTGAATTGCAATCAGGTAAATTGACGGTTATTTCAGCAATTGTATCGCTCGGTAAGTTTGACATAGAAAGCTTCGAACAAAGACTCTTGCTCATCCCCCCATAAACCGAAATAATAATAGCGGTTATTTTGCTGATATCTCTTGGTTTTTTTAAGGTGTATTGTATTTCTGATGTGTCGCTGCAGTTGCTGGCATTGCATGCAGATGGACGGCGGGGAAAATAATCTGTTATTGATTCTTTGGCTGCAATAGATGTTGTTTTGTCTGAACCTAAATCAGCGTAAAGATATTTTACGTGCCCTTTCCATGTTCTTTGGGAAAAAAGTGTATTCAAATTCTTAAAATGTGGGATTGTGAAATTCTCTTGTAATCGGTTTTTAAAAGCTATTCTAGCTGCTTCGTCAATGATGATAGGTTGTCTGGAGGCGCTTTTTAATATAAGCCCTTCATTTAAAGCTGTATCGTGCACTGGGTATTTCAATGTTAGTAAGTCGGCTAGTGCTTCTCCCCGTTTTTGAATTGAAGCATCTGAATCATCTGCACTTTTAAGTTGATTGAGCAATTCTTCCGATTGCGTTGTTATGTTGCTAATATCTTCACCTGTCAACGATGATTCTTGTAACTTTTTGATGAACTTATCACGTAATTCTTCTGCCTTTGCCGCCACGTCGATGGTGGCTGTATGCCCATGCGTTGCCAAGAAAATACTTAACATCACAAAAATTAGAAATCGCATTGATGCTATCTATTGTTTGGTTAGATATATTTTTAGTATATATGGTATGTATTAAGAAATATATAATTTTGAAATTAATAATGCTAAAATTTACCCAGATTTTCTGTTTTAATATTTTTCCAAATAAAGCTTTTTAACACTCCTGCAATTGCTTCACTTAGGCATAATGCCGTAATAAAAGGCGTAAAACCTAAAAGATTGTGTTTCCTTAGTAAGTCAAGGGTTACTTGTGCGCTATGTTCGGAATAAAACGTGATGGCCGTGATTTTTTTTGCATGAAACAGTGCGATTGTTTCATCTGTCCATCCAGTTGTTGGTACGGTTTTGTATGTGATATAGGTATCAATGTTCATGCCTTCGATGTTTGCCAACGCATCTGCAATATTAATTTTAACGACTTCTCCGCGGATGTAGGCAAAGCGTTTTATATTATCAGCCGTGTCATGCCCGGACTTGATCCGGGCATCTAAATGCTTATTTTTTGGCCTAATTGTTTTAGATCCCCGGGTCAAGCCCGGGGATGACAGAAAGGGGGGGGGTAGAGATAGCAGAACGTTGGGCTTCGGGGATGACAGAGAGGGCGACTTAATCTGAAAAATTTGTTTGATAAGGGTAATAAGTTCTTTTCCACCAGATTTTGCAGGGTAAAAAATAGATGTGAATCCAAGCTCACATGCGACAGCTGCTGATGCGTCCCCTGCGCAAAAGATGGGTATGTTTCGGTTTTGTGTTAATTGAGCGAATGATTCGACGCCATTGGCGGATGTGGTGATGATTGCGTCGTAGGCAGCGGGATTAATGATTGCAGGAAGGTGAATGATTGTTAGAACAGGGTCAATCCATGTTGCGACACCTATTGCCTGAAAGGCTTGTTCTGTACGTTTCGCTGCCGCTAGCGGGCGTGTGATAAGCACTGTCATGCTAATCTTTGCCAGCCTTCTTTTGTCTGCTGCCATTGTGTGATCGTCGCATTTTTGCTGTTATAAAAGTTTAATCGTTCCGCAAAAGATGCCGCGCCGTCACGTGTCTCGGTAATCGTTGCATCAAAAATATCAGCAATACGATCAAAGCCAAATGATTCAGGATTTTTCACAATCTGACCATTTGCGGCGACACACACAGTTGATCTATTGGGATTTTCAAGTGTGGTCGATAGCCAGATGGGCTGCTGATCTTTTGTCTCCTCAGAATCAAGTCGGCAACCATGCGGCACGAACGCAAGCGTTGAATATGTCCAAAGTGATGTGTTAAGTAGCGTTAATTGCTCATCATTCTCAACCCAAATCAGCGCACGCAAGTTTGAGGCGTAAATTTTATCAACAATGCGGGGCACGACTTTTTCTAGCGGTGTGAGCATCAATTGATAAAATGAAACCTGCAGCGTCATGTTTTATCTGTTGTTCTGAGGAACAGGACTTTTTGCACTGTAACGACCAAAGTTTCCGAAAATGTCACGCATGACGTTTGATTCGTAGCCTGTGCTTATTGTTTTGTCGGGATTCATTGAAACAACCGTTTCACCTTCGACTTTTATGATATCAATAACAATACCTTTGTCATTAAAGCAAACTGCAACGGTTTGTTGGTTTAATGTTTCTGGCTTAAAAAATGCCTTAGTCGAGGTTTGCTTTGTAATGTAATACCATTTTGTGTCTGATCTGCCTGGTTGCGATGGGTATAATGCTGTCGTTGAAGGCGATCCAAATTTTTCCATAACAGTTTCTTTAGTGTCGGTGCCAATAGTTATTTTTGAAATATCAAGCGTTTCATGGTTGAAGCCTCGATTATCAATAAAAGGACTGCACGCGGAAATTATGAATGTTGTTAGTATTAGGTGGATATATTTTTTCATCAATTTTAAAGTCATTTCAAATCTAAGTTATACACTTATTTATAAGCATCTTGGGCAAAGGATGAAAGTTTATTTTTTATATTCTGCACAAAAAATGAATTTTAATCAAAAATTCGCCGTTGCAGGGGTTGACCCGGGGGTGTGCTAAAACTATCCTTATTAACGGAGCACTCTAGAAAGGGACATCAGCTTATGACAATTACAATTACAGGAAAACAAATGGAAATTGGCGATAGCTTGAAACAGTTTATCGACACAGAAATTGAAACTGTTATCACGCGCTATATGGGTGATTCTCATGACGCAACGATCACTATGGTAAAAGATGCTCATCATCAGTTTAAGACGGACATTACGCTTCATATAGGTAAGAATTTAGTGGTGCATTGTACGGGTAGTGATTCAGATCCTTACAAAAGTGTTTCTTCTTCACTTGCTAAGTTGGAATCCCAAATTCGTCGTTATAAAACACGTTTGCGCGATAAGAAACGTCATGCTGCGAATCACGAATATCGTTCTGAGCTGGTGCAAAAATTTGTGATTCAACCACAAGAAGAGGATACGCATGACGATAATCCGTTGATTATTGCTGAAACAACAAGTGAAATTCATACATTAAGTGTTGGCGATGCCGTTATGCGGATGGATTTGTCAGCAACGCCAGTTGTTATTTTTAGAAATGCAGCAAATGGCGAAATGAATGTTGTCTTTAGGCGTACAGATGGTCATGTGGGTTGGATTGACCCAAGTCGAAAACTGGCTTAACTGCTGAAAAAATCATTTTATGAATTCCTGCCGTCATGGCGAGCCTAAAAGGCGTGCTCATCCAGAAAAGTAGGCTGGATGGCCGGCCTTGCTTTGTAAGTTCGCGATGACGGCGGACTCTGTAGAATGTGTATTTTTATATATAATCAGCATGCGGTAAAGCGTTGAAGTTGCAAATTTATCAAAAAAACTATTGACTCCATGTCCAAATCACTTTATAAAAAAACTACATTGATTCCTATGTGGGGGTGTAGCTCAGTTGGTTAGAGCGCCGGCCTGTCACGCCGGAGGTCGCGGGTTCGAGTCCCGTCACTCCCGCCATTTTATTTTTCCCCACACGAATCAGTTTTGCAAAGAACCCAAGCTTGCCTAAGAATCCCCTTTCCTTTTTCAGTATTGCTTTTGAACAAGCCCAAAGTGCATTTGCACGTGATGAGGTGCCCGTTGGTGCCGCTCTTGTTAAAGATGGCGTTGTTATTGCATCTGCATCTAATCGAATGCGTCAAAATTCAGATGCGACAGCGCACGCTGAAATGCTGTGTCTTCGAGAGGCATGCCAATTGCTTAAAACGCAGCAGCTAACCGATTGTGATTTATACGTTACGCTTGAGCCATGCGCTATGTGTGCAGGGGCGATTGCCAATGCACGTGTTCGCCGTGTCTTTTTTGGGGCATACGATGAAAAAGGTGGGGGTGTTGATCATGGCGCGCGTGTATTTGATTACGCACTTCATAAACCCGAAGTAATCGGTGGGGTAAATGAAGTGCTTTGTGGACAGTTGCTAAGTGATTTTTTTAAACAAAAGCGGTAAAAAATACTTATAAATTATTATTTTCAGCACTCTCAGTTATTGCCGATGAATCCCAAAAGGCAATCAAGGCTCGCATATCAATAACAACGCGAGAATTTCCTCCAGAAACAACATGTGCTGACAACTCACTATGTCCTTTGGTGACACGTAAACCGTCTTCATACGGAGGGAACCAATCTGGTTGTGGAAATTCAATTCTTTTATCTCTCCGTGGATCGGTTAGACTCCATAGGCCAGATGGATTGTTGTACAGACCATTAGCTAAAGATCCGAATTCCTTGCCTTCTAATGTCTCCCCCATAATCTTGTACATATGTGGCGTTGGATAAGTCACAGCATATAATTTCCCCCCATAAATCAATTCCGAAGCTTTAGCCCAAAACCCATGTAATTGCATGGCTAAGTTTTTATGCGGTTTTTTCTCCGAAGAAAAATATAAAGAACTTCGTGTGATTCCAATAGGTGTGGCAATTGGTGCGTCACTCAAAAAGATGCTTGTCACCATTTCAATATCTTCCTGCAGTACTTCTTCTGTTCTAGGATTTTTACGCGTCGCATATGCAATCCAAATATCATACAGCGAGCCTTCAGAAAATTTATCTAATTCCTGAAGTATTCTGTCATCTCCATGCTCGAGAGCGGCTTGATTCTCCTTGCAGAATTGATGCATTGATTCACGCTGAGATTCATTAAGAAGCTCTTGCTTCCCAAATAATTCTAATGTGGTTTCAAATGCACACAAACCTTCGCGGTTTCTTTTACTTGTTTGAGTGCCCTCATTCTCTACATACGTGCCCCAAAAATTTAAATTTCTAAAATTTAATTTTTCAAAAGTAAAATGCACTTCATCTTGGCGAACTGAGCCATCAATTTCGTTGTAAGGGATTGTTTTGGTGCCTACATATTTCGTTTCATTAATTTGCTGAATCTCATTTGCATCTGAGGTGGCAAGTAAAATCCAACTCAACAGCAAAAAGCAATAGATTGCCTTATTTAGAATAAAAAGCATAAATCCTCTTCTTAAAAAATATTTTTACTACTTGTATATGGTGTGTTTGTTTGTTTTTTCAATGGCAATTTTCATGATTAAATGAAGATTTTAGATTGCTACGTAATTTTTCCATAGAATACATTCCAACCATATCAGATTCGTGCTATTTATAGATTAGTTTTTTTGTTGTCATTCCCATGAAGACGGGAATCTGGATAAAAGAAAATTAAGATTGCGATTGAAGTTAATTTAGTAACTATTCGGTTTCCGCCTTTGCGGAAATGACAAGGGAAGATACATGAAACTTTCACCACTTACACAGCGCCGTTTAGCGCAATTTCGCGCCAACAAGCGGGGATTTTGGTCATTCTGGCTTTTCCTTGCTTTATGTTTTGTCACGCTAGGTGCTGAGTTCATTGCGAATGAACGTCCAATGGTTGTGTGCTATAAAAGCGAACTGTATTGTCCTATCTTTAATAACTATCCTGAGACAACGTTTGGTGGCACGTTCGAAACCAACACGAATTATCGTGATGCATTTGTGCAAGAGCTTATTAAAAAAGATGGTTGGATGCTTTTTCCGCCTGTGCCGTACAGTCCATCAACGGTAAATTATAATTTGTCTGTTCCAGCGCCAGCACCACCATCATCAGATAATTGGTTTGGCACGGATGATCAAGGCCGTGATGTGCTTGCAAGGCTTATTTATGGATATCGTGTTTCCATTTTGTTTGGCCTGTGTTTGACTTTTTTTTCAGGCATTATTGGTATTTTCATGGGCGCCCTTCAAGGATATTTCGGTGGTCGTTTTGATATGATTACGCAGCGTGTGACCGAAATTTGGTCTGGCCTGCCTGTGTTATACCTGCTGATGATTTTATCCAGTATGATTGAGCCTGGCTTTGGCTGGCTTTTGGGCATTATGTTGTTATTTAATTGGATGGTGCTATCCAGCGTTGTTCGTGCTGAATTCTTTAGAACGCGATCTCTGGACTATGTGCGTGCGGCAGAGGCCTTAGGTGTGCCGGCATTCCGTATTATTATGCGGCATATCTTGCCAAATGCGATGGTTGCAACGATTACGTATTTGCCGTTTATGCTGAATACGTCGATCAGTACATTGACAGCCCTTGATTTTCTTGGATTTGGTTTGCCTCCGGGTTCTGCTTCCCTTGGTGAGTTGATTACGCAAGGTAAGAATAATATTCACACGCCTTGGCTGGGTATAACAGCGTTTTTTTCGACTGCTGTGTTGCTTAGCTTATTGATTTTTATTGGCGAGGCGGTGCGAGACGCCTTTGATCCACGTAAGACAATTATTCGATAACAACTTTGTACAGGTAGGCGCAATCGTTTCTTAGCTGAATTAGCAACTATGGTGGCAAATATTGGTGTGTAGGATATATACCTATCATAAACCAATCTATTATTTCTAAGATGCAATTTTGTTCGTCTAACGTCTCCTTCAAAAGCCTTAGATAGTAAAGCCATCTGTGGTTTTAAAGGCTTGTTTTATAAACAAAATTTCCGACTTGGAATTTCAACATGTTGATTCACGATGGGTTCTCTAATTGTATCTAAGTCAAGTCATATTTTTCTCCAC
>JANRCF010000027.1:0-16626 GCA_030727085.1 Alphaproteobacteria bacterium
ATGGTCTTATAAAAGTAAACCAACACTTCATTAAATTTCTAGATGAATTAGATTCCGCACCTATTTGATTTATTAACGCACCATTAAACGATCTATTCAATCTCTGATTGCAATCCACGATAGTCTCCTGAGAAGTGAGTTTACAGCACCACATAAATAAGCATATAAGCACACTCTTACAAAATATCAAGAGAGAATTATTTATTTTTCTGCAATATTGAGTTGATCATAAAAAAATAAATGCACTAGAAATTAATCTAATGCACAAATACACACAAATAAAATTTTGATTTTTAGAATACTAACTATTCAATGTATCTTTTAATGTTTTACCGGCTTTAAATACTGGCTTTTTAGACGCTTTAATCTGAATTTCTTCGCCCGTGCGTGGGTTACGCCCAGTGCGTGCTGCAACGGATTGGACTGAAAACGTACCAAATCCTGTAAAGCGTATATCGTCGCCTTTCTTAAGCGTTGTTGTAATTGCGTCCAGCAAAGCAGCAACTGCTTTTTCAGCATCGCTTGATGAAAGCTTAGCGTGAGCCGCAACTTGCGTAACAAGATCTGATTTTGTGATATTTGACATGATATTTTTTCCTTTTGTGTTATTTACTACACTTGTGTTTAACCTAAATTTCTAACGCGCACAAGTGTTCAGGCACTTTTTTTGAAAAAAAATGGCTTTTTCAATTAAATCAGCATGCCCACCCCCAATGTGAGTCTCCACATCCTGAATCAAAATTGCGGCTTAAAAATCAACGAATTAGTTTTTGGTGGGTGTTAAGTGAAAAAAAGCCATTTTTGCACCTTGATAATAAACGTTGAAAACTCATATTAATAAGTTATGTGTAACAAGCATAATTGAGAAAAGTCATGGGAGTTTTATCATCACTGTCACGTGAGCAAAAAGAAGCCGTAGGGCTTTTGCAAATAGGGACATTTCTTGAATATTTTGATTTGATGCTTTACGTGCATATGGCTGTTCTTCTCAATGAACTTTTTTTTCCAAAAACAGACGCACACACGGCAGCGTTGTTATCGGCATTTGCTTTTTGTTCAACGTTCGTTTTAAGACCTTTTGGAGCCCTTATTTTTGGGTATATTGGAGATAATATAGGAAGAAAAACTACCGTTATTATTACAACAATGATGATGTCGTCATCATGTGTTATCATGGCTAATTTACCAACGTACGCTGAAGTTGGTATTACTGCTGCCTGGATTGTAACAGGCTGTCGAATTGCACAGGGGTTATCTTCTATGGGAGAAATTATGGGCGCCCAAGTTTACATGACAGAAATAACAAAGCCACCTATTCAATATCCCGCTGTATCATTTATTAGTGTTGCCGCTGCTTTTGGTGCTTTAGCTGCGCTTGGCATGGCTTGTCTTGTAACATCTGTTGGATTTAACTGGCGCATTGCTTTTTGGCTCGGGGCAGCAATTGCCGTTGTCGGATCAATAGCACGGACCCGTCTTCGAGAAACGCCTGAATTTATAGAAAAAATTAACAAAAAACAGCTGAGATCTCTTAACAAAATAGATGAACAGAAAAAGCAATCTTTAGATTTACTAGAAAATGAAAAAGCGCCCAAAAAAACCTTGTTAGCATTTTTTCTTATCTATTGTGGATGGCCTTTATGTTTTTATCTGGTTTATATGTATTTTAACCCAACACTGAAAGCAATTGGATACTCATCCTCTCAAATTATTTATCATAATTTTTTGTTAGCAATCATTCACGTTGTATCATGTTTATTCTTTTCGATTTTAAGCCACAAAGTATATCCATTAAAAATTTCAAAAATAAGAGGATATTTTTTCTTTTTCATCATCATTTTATTACCTTTCATTACGAATAATGCCAGTAATTCATACCAGATATTCCTACTTCAGACCCTTATACTATTAGGAGCATTAGGAGATTATCCTGCTGTTGGGATTTTCATAAAACATATACCTGTTTTAAAACGCGTAACCGCAACTAGCTTTTTGTATGCAGCTACGCGCGCTATCATGTACATAATCACAACATTTAGCCTAGTATACTTAACTGAATGGTTTGGTCATTTTGGTCTTTGGCTCATAACCATCCCAGTAACGGTTAGCTTTTTCTGGGGAATAAATCATTTTGAAAAACTTGAACAAGAAAAGGGAATTATACCTAAAAGAAAAGGAAAATCTATTTCAGATATCAAAGAAAACAGTAAGTTGGTTGCGTAGTTGTTCAGTCCTAAAGTATACAAAGCACGGGTACCCCTCTAGAGCCACGCTCAGAAAACTGTATTGCATTCCTTTGTTTTGGTTTATAAAGAAACATATCTAATACACAAATATATATTTTCTTTATGCACTCACCTTATATTGCTAATACAAATCATTCTAAGGAAAGCAAAAAGCTTAGCCTAGGCTATGATTTAACCTTTCAAGACCTATACAACAATGATGGTCTTATAAAAGTAAACCAACACTTCATTAAATTTCTAGATGAATTAGATTCTGAACTATGTGAACGTTGGTACCAAGCACAAACAAACCCAGGTGAATTATCTGCTAAAGATGAAAGCCAGCTAATTGTTGACTTGGCACCTTTTGTTGAAGAATTTATCGCAACACTATTTAATATTACCCCTGCTCTATCCTCACTTAAAAAATTACATAATGAACTAAGCTTGATTCCATTTATTAAGCGTCAATTCGTGCAGCGTTTTGCCTTGAAAAAGTATGATTCAACGGTTACCGAACCCAACTTTAATTATACCAATGACCTTGATTTTGCAACACAGGTAAATGATTGGCTGCAAGCCCCTGAAAGACATGCGAATGAACTTGACCAAGCCGCCAGATTTGCCGCATTTGCAGCACTTTCAAATATCGGCAAGCACCGTTATTCACACTCAGTCTTGTTTAAAATACCACGCCCTCTTGATTATCAATCGCTTTTACAGCATACACAGCAAGACAGCCGCGGCCTTTCCAATCAAATCCTTCGCCCTAGGATAGGTTTTGATACAACAGATGAAGGCATCACGCGTGATTTTGCTATTGAGCAGTCTAAGTATTGTATCCATTGCCATCATCAAAGTAAGGATTCATGCTCAAAAGGCCTTAAGGTGCGGCCACCCGAAACAGGAATGCAAAAAAATCCGCTCGGAATAGACTTACTTGGTTGTCCGCTCGAAGAGAAAATATCGGAGATGAATCAGCTTAAAAGCGAAGGTATCCCGCTTGGTGCGCTCGCTGTCGCGATGATCGATAATCCATTGCTCGCTGCAACAGGGCATCGTATTTGTAATGACTGCACCAAGGCCTGCATTTTTCAAAAACAAGAACCGGTAGCCTTTCCAGCCATTGAAACACAGACACTCAATGACATTTTAGATCTACCATGGGGCTTTGAAATTTACAGTTTATTAAGCCGTTGGAATCCCTTAAACATTAGGCGACCTCTACCCAAAGCGCCTACCCACAAACGTGTATTAATCGTTGGCATGGGACCCGCTGGTTTTAATCTTGCGCATCATTTACTTAATGACGGGCACACAGTTGTTGGCATTGACGGTCTTAAGATAGAGCCCCTACCCTCGCATCAAAACGGCATTACACCTACTGGCGATAAAACTGACTTTGAACCAATTTATAATTGGCATGATTTAGGTGAGCCCCTTTCATCGCGCATAACAGGTGGATTTGGTGGCGTTGCAGAATACGGCATTACCGTGAGGTGGGATAAGAACTATCTAAAAGTCATTCGTATGTTACTTGAAAGGCGTTCACAATTCCTGCTTAAAGGCGGCATTCGTTTTGGCGGGACATTATCAAGTGGGCGGGCATTTGAGCTTGGTTTTGACCACATTGCTCTTTGCATGGGTTCAGGTAGCCCAACACTCATTCATATGAAGAATGGCCTCGTGCCTGGCGTTCGACAAGCAAGTGACTTTTTAATGGGGTTACAGCTAACAGGTGCGCATAAAGAAGACTCTCTAGCCAATTTACAGGTTCGTCTACCCATCTGCGTTATAGGCGGGGGACTGACTGCGATTGATACAGCAACAGAAGCAATGGCGTATTATCCAGTTCAGGTAAAGAAATTTAAAAAACGTTATGATGCACTGGTTTCCAAATACGGAATTGAACATGTGCGGTTGAATTGGACTAAGCATGACCATAGCGTTGCAGATGAAATGCTTGCACATGCCGCTTTGTTTGAGGCGGCAAAATCTCCACACGACATTCAAAAGGTCATACAAAATTTAGGGGGCGCGACCCTACTCTATCGTGGTGAATTAACTAAAGCACCAAGTTATCGCTTGAATCATGAAGAAGTTGAAAAAGCCCTTGAAGAAGGTATTTTCATTAAAAAAAATGTGATTCCTAACAAAATCAATATTGATAAATATGGATACGCTGAGAGCCTTAATGTTGACATTAATGGTGAAAACCATGCGATACCCGCGCGAACAATTTTAATCGCAGCTGGCACAAAACCTAATATAAACCTCACATTTGATGAGATACATCCAATAACACCCGATTCCACATTTCAAGCAATTGATGAAAATGGGGAGATTGCGACACCACAAAAGTCAGCAAAACCTGATGCTGTTCACGTGCTTATGGAAAAGCGCCCAGACAACCGAGGGATGAGCTTTTTTGGTGATCTTCACCCATCGTTTTCTGGCAATGTCGTGAAAGCAATGGCAAGTGCCAAGCGAGGTTACCCAATCATAACGCGCCTTTTAGAATCCGTAGAATCAATTTCAAAACCAAATTTTTTGCAAGAATTCAACCGATTGTTAACCGCAAAAGTTCACGCTGTGAATCGCCTAACACCAACAATTGTTGAGGTTGTATTAGAGGCGCCTTTAGCTGCAGAGGCTTTTCAGCCAGGACAATTCTATCGCTTACAAAATTTCGAAACATATGCACCTTACCACCATGAAACACGATTTGCGATGGAAGGACTTGCACTAACTGGCGCATGGGTCGATCGCGAAAAAGGCTTAATAGCGACAATTGTGCTTGAAATGGGTGGATCATCAAATTTGTGTGCGCATCTTAAGATTGGAGAGCCCGTCGTATTGATGGGGCCAACTGGCGTTGCAACACACATTCCTAAAAATGAAACTGTTCTTTTAATCGGCGGCGGCCTTGGTAATGCCGTGTTGTTTTCAATCGGTAAGGCCATGCGTGATAATGGGTGCCGCGTGCTGTATGTGGCAGGTTACAAAAAAGAAATTGATCGTTTCAAGGTAGAAGAAATAGAGGCCGCAGCAGATGCTATCATTTGGTGTTGCGATGAAGCTGGTGCTTTTCAAGAAACGCGCTCAACTGACGTTAGCTTTCATGGTAATCCCATTGATGCGCTTACAGCTTATGCTACTGGAAAATTGGGCAACATAACAATCCCTCTATCCGAGGCTTCACGTATGCTTGTCATTGGATCAGATACACTGATGGCCGCCGTCGCAAGTTCTCGCCATACGAAACTCAAAGATATATTGAACCCGAAACATATCGCGCTTGGCAGCATCAATTCACCGATGCAGTGCATGATGAAAGAAATCTGTGCACAATGCCTTCAGGTTCACAAAGACCCAATTACGGGCGTTGAAACCGTTGTTTATAGCTGTGCAAATCAAGATCAATTGCTTGACCATGTTGATTTTAATCATCTTAAGGCGCGCTTGAATCAGAATTCGGTTCAAGAAAAATTAACTAAACAATGGGTGAATTATTGTTTATCGAGTAATGCAGTTATTCACCCCCGTCATTCCGAGACTCGCTAGAGGTGCGGCAATCTAGAAATAGCCTGAACCACCAGGTCGTCACGACGATGTTGGAAGTTACAAAAAAATATATTGCTGCATTGATTTTCTGGGGGTAAATCACCTAAACTGTCCCTAGTACATTCGTTAAAAAGGTGAAGCTGTGTCGCAGCGTCGTGCCCCTATTGAAATAATACGCTTCGATCAGGTCAGTTTAGGTTATCCCTCTGGCTTCCCTGTTTTATACAACATAAATTGCACGCTATACTCAGCTGGCTTTTACTTTTTAACAGGAGCGAGTGGCGCTGGAAAAACATCACTGATGAAACTTATTTATCGTGATGTAAAGCCGTCAAAGGGCGTTCTCACTGTTTTCGGGCGCGATGCAGCTGAAATAAGTACTTCTGAATTGCCCCAATTTAGACAAAGAATGGGACTTGTTTTTCAAGACTGTCGTTTGTTACCACATCTTAATGCGCTTGATAACGTCGCTTTGGCATTGCGAATAGCGGGCATGGACCTAAAACGTGCACGTAATTATGCTAAAGAACTTCTTCATTGGGTGGGACTTGGAGAACACTTTGATTTTTTGCCTGCAAGCTTATCCGACGGACAAAAACAACGTGTTGGCATAGCACGAGCCGTCATTACACGCCCTCTCCTTCTCTTAGCGGATGAGCCAACAGGCAACGTTGACGATCGTGCTGCCTATAAACTTATGCTATTACTTGAAGAGTTGAACAAGATTGGAACAACAGTTGTTGTGGCAACGCATAACAGAGCACTTGTAGAGTCGTTTTCGCATCCAGAGTTACATTTAGCACGCGGTGAATTATCGTTTAATTGCAGGCAAAGTGAGCATGACGGTACAGCACAAAATATGCATGCACGATCAAGGGCTATTTAATATTATGAAAATATTTCAGAAAAAGCGTACTGTAAAATATACCCTCAATGATATCCCTCTCGAGCAAGAATCAGGGCGACGACATTTACCTGTACTTATGTGTCTTTTGGTTTCTTTACTTATTCTCGTTCTAGCAGCAGCAACATCAGTTGGTGACGCGCTCAATGAATGGCAAAATTCAAACGCTAAGGATAAAATTACGATTGAAATTACACATGATGAAAAAGTTCCAACCAATATAAATCGCGTGATGCAATTATTACCAAAGATTCCAGGTGTTACTTCCTTTGAAGTTATCTCTAACGATAAGATGTTAGCCCTTTCAAAGCCTTTGCTGGGGGATACTGGCACTATAAAAGATTTAAAGCGTCCCATATTAATAGGCGTTGAAATTGACCAAAAGAATACCTTTAATATCGCAGAAACAGAGCGCCTTCTCAAAGAAATTACGCCAAATATTCGATTAGAATCGCATACAAAATGGCAGAAAAATTCAGTAACGTTAACAGCGTCGCTTCGCGTGATTTCATATAGCATTATAGGATTTATTCTGCTGGCAATTCTTATTATTGTTAGTGTTATGACACGTGCATCGCTCAACATACATAAAAGTACAATCGATACGTTACGCCTTATGGGCGCACGCAATCGCTACATTTCCAGTTATTTTCAGAACAGTTCGTTTTATTTATGTCTTAAGGGAGGCATGCTAGGCTTAGTTATTGCAATCCCAACCGTTATTTTTTTAAGCTGGCTGTCGCAGCGTTTTGGTGTACCAAAACTTTTCGCGCTCGAATCTCAACCGTGGTCATGGGCACTAATTGCATTCATACCACTTATAATCTCCTTTTTAGCAATGTTTGTTTCACACCTAGCCGTAACAAGAACTCTAATGCGAATGGATGCATGACAAAAACTCTATTATCACTTCGTTATTTATGTCTAAGCATAGCAGGTGTTATCGCACTTTGGCTTTTAGGCTTTTTCCTATTTGCCATAACGTTGCCTAGTGCACCAAATGATATGACGCAGCCAACCGACGCAATTGTTGTTTTAACGGGCGGCAAAGGTCGAGTAGAACTTGGTTTTTCTCTTTTTAATGCAGGACTTGGTAAGAGATTGTTTATATCAGGTGTGCATCCAGGGGTAAGTGTAAAAACACTTATAAAAAAACAAAAAGTTCCAGAACATTTAACGCAACGTTTGTCGAATGCCGAACTTGAATATAGCGCGCAAGATACGGCTGGTAATGCGAAAGAAACAGCTAAGTGGGTGAAGAAAAATAGTATTCGTTCTATCAGACTGGTAACAGGTAATTATCATATAAGGCGTAGTTTGATTGAATTTAAACGCTTACTGCCTGAGCTGAATATCATCCCACACCCTGTTCCTGATAAAAATTCATCCAACAAAAAAGAATTCCCGCTTTTGTGGAATGAATATGTAAAACTAACACTCGTTTGGCTAGGGTATAAGCTAACGATTTAGTTTTTAAACAAAATTAGAGAAATCTTTCTAAGACTTATTAACGAAAAGAAGCTGATTTAGCCTACGCATCGTAAAAAGAGAAAGATCTGCCTCTTTCTTCTCCTTTTTGCAACCTATCAATAAAAATAGTAAGAAGAATATAAGAATAAACTGCTGCATAAAAACTGTGAGTTCATTTTGCTAATTCCTTAAATAATAGGGTTTATCAAACACCTAACAAACCAACCACACCCTCTAACGTTAAAGATTGCTCCTTATGCAAAGAACCCTCCTCTGCCCTCAAATCTTTCACCATGTAGGTGCCAGCTTTAACTTCAGTTTCACCAATGATAATGGCATACCGTGCGTCTTTCTTTGATGCAGCTTTTAATCGCTTACCAAAGTTTCCCTGAAGTAGCAATTCAACATAAACCTCAGCTGCACGCAATTTTTGCGCTAATAAAATTGCCGGTAATTCTTCAGCTTCGCCAAAGGGCATAATACATGCAATTGGATTTGGCGGTGCAACATCCAGATGCGTCGAAAGCAAAGACAAACGATCTAATCCACATGCCCAACCAACAGCTGGCATTGCAGGACCGCCCATTTGTTCCATCAATCCATCATAACGACCGCCGCCAAGAACGGTATCTTGGGCTCCAAGGTCAGCTGTCTTAAATTCAAAAACCGTATGGCAATAATAATCAAGCCCACGTACCAAGGTATCATCCAGTTGATATTTGATACCAAGTTCCTTTAATGCCTTGCATACATTATTGAAAAAATCTGCCGATGACGCGTTGAGGTGATCAATAAGCTTGGGTGCATTTGCGCAAACCTGTTTATCGTGTTGATCTTTTGAATCAAGAATACGAAGTGGATTTTTTTGAAGGCGCGCCAAGCTATCCTCAGATAATTTGTCTTGATGCTGTTCAAAGTATGTAACCAATGCATTGCGATACGACAAACGGCTTCCCAGGTCACCTAAGGTATTTAAATGCAATACAACGTTTTTTAGGCCAATATCGCGTAAAATATGATCGGCCATTGCAATCACTTCAACATCAGCATGATAGGTAGAAATACCAATACATTCGATGCTTATTTGATGAAGCTGACGATAACGCCCCTTCTGTGGACGTTCATACCTGAACATGGGACCTTGCAAAATACGACGCTGTGGCAATGTTTGCGTAAGCCCTTCAGACATAATTGCACGTACAACGGGTGCCGTTCCTTCAGGACGTAATGTAATGGATTCGCCGCCGCGATCTTCAAATGTGTACATCTCTTTACCAACGATATCAGATGTTTCACCGAGTGGTTTCGTGAAAACAGATGTATATTCAAAAATTGGCGTCTCAATAGGCGCATATCCGTATAATGCAGTTGTTTCATTGGCTATTCGTTGAATTTTACGATGACGTAAGAGTTCGGCTCCTAAAAGGTCACGCGTACCACGCACTGGTTGTAGTTTTGTCATATGTACCTATCACATCTTAAATCGTTGATTTTGCTTTTTAATCTTTTTCCCCATAAATTTTACATTAAAAAACTTTTCTTAGAACAACTAAACGCAGTTTTTAAAGTCCATTCCTGCGGCAAAATCTTAAGATCAAAAGCCAGCATTTTGAAATGTGATGGGTATAAAGGTATTTTACACTGTAATATTTTACTGTATCCTACATTAAAAGCCTCTTATACAGCAAGACCGAGTTATGACGCCTCCCTATCTAAAAGCACCACATTTCAACGATATTTCATGGCTTGCACATGGTTTCTTTGGGCGAAAAGGCGGCATTAGCAAAGGTGAATTCACAAGCCTTAACATTACAAATAAGGAAGAGGCGTGTGCTGATGCTGTGAATGAAAATCGAAAACGTATTGCCAAGACCGTTGGTATGGAAAATGCACCAACATTACTTACCAATCAAAAACATACCAACACTGTCGTTGTCCTTGAAAAACCTTTTGCTGGTCATGAATCGCCGATTGCTGATGCAATGGTGACAAATCAGAAAAATCTTTTGATTTGCATACAAACCGCCGATTGTGTGCCTGTTTTATTTGTAGACCCAATAAACCAAATTATTGGCGGTGCGCATGCAGGCTGGCGAGGCCTTTCAACAGGAATTCTGGAAAATACAATACAAACAATGATTAACCTTGGTGCAAAGCGTGAATGCATAAAAGCAGCAATTGGTCCTTGTGCATGGGCAGAATCGTATGAAGTAGGCGCTGATGTTATGGAAGCTTTCCCGCAATTCAATGATTTATTTAAACAGTGGCATGCACCTACAAAAGCAAATGGAATGGGTATATTAAAAACGTTTTCGTTCGATTTACCTACAGCGGCACTTCGCACATTACAAAATGAAAAACTTTCAGAAGTCAGCGCCTCCCCTATTAATACATATACGCATGAAGAAGATTTTTTTAGTTTTAGACGATCAACACACCAAGGGAAAAATCACTTTGGCGGACAAGGCTCAGTGATTGGACTGCGAAATATTTAAAATTTATCGAGAAATCGCTTGCCACAAGTCAATTTTTCGCTTATAAATAAAACACCAGTTCGGGAAGTAGCGCAGCCTGGTAGCGCGCCAGTTTTGGGTACTGGATGTCGGAGGTTCAAATCCTCTCTTCCCGACCACTTTTGAGGTCAAGACATGATCCATGCACGAATATTCTCCACATTAAAATCACCAGCGCAAGCAGGCAGAGCCAAGCAAGGCCAATGGACTCTTGAAGTAAGCGGCACGCCAGGAAGCATCCGTGATCTTGAAACAGCATGGAATTCAACTGCCGACACACTTCGCCAAATCACACTTAAGTTTCATACCTTAGAGGATGCGCGTGTATTCGCTGATCGTCACCAATTACGTTATACAGTTGAAGCTCCAAAGGCTGCATCTCCTAGACGTCGCACGTATGCCGAAAACTTTAGGCATGCTTAGCGCCACAAAAAAAACAATCCACATTCTATGCGATAAGGGAAAAGTTGGCACACTGCGTCAATGCGAAGCAATTGCTAAGCCGCTTGCAAAGCACATTAATGCTGATGTTAACTATACCGACGTTGACCTTCCCTTTTGGTTTAAATATTTTACACCGCATATAACCCGCTACTGGCCTAAAAAATTATTACCAACATTAATCGTGAATGAACACCCATCACTTATCATTGCGGCCGGCCGGCAAGCATTTTTGATAGCAGCTCCACTTGCAAAACAAATACCAACCATTGCTCTTTTAAATCCACGATGTCCGCCTAATTATTTTACGATAGTTATTCCACCACTACACGACGAAGTTGGTGTGCATGCAAATGTTATTGAGACACTTGGTTCATTACACCCCCACACCGAAGCAACTTTTGCACGTGATGAAAAAATAGACGCTTATACAGTTACAGTGCTTTTAGGCGGCAATAGTAAACATTACACATTCAAAGAAAATGATTTTATTGAGATAGCAGAATACTTAAAACAAAAAATTGAAACCAGAGAAAACACCAAGATTCTAATATCACCTTCGCGTCGCACACCTGCGTTTGGGGTTGATATCCTCAAGCATGAGTTATCTGATATTAGTGCAACCATTTGGGATGGAACAGGTGAGAATCCGTATTTTAAGTATATAGGATTAGCAGATGAACTTTTGGTAACAGGTGATTCAATCAGCATGATTTCAGAGGCTTGCTATCTTGGAAAGCCTGTTGAGATTTGGAAGCTACCTATTAAAAATGAACGGTTTCTTCATTTTTACGGTGCAATTACTAAAAACAAACATGCTGTTTTTGCGAATGATGCTTGGCCTACAACCTTTCAGCCACTAAGAGAGTTAGCACGTGTACTGCCATTGATTATTCAAAAAATTTAATCATATCACGCGACAATATTACTTGCTCCTCAAAACATCTTTCACTTTTTGCGCTAAATCTTTTAGCGTAAATGGTTTTTGTAAAAAGTGAATATCTGCATTATGCCCTAGATTCTTTCTAAACGTATCTTCGGTATAACCTGATATAAAAATAGTTTTCATATTGGGATGAATGTCTCTAATTTTTTTACAAAGCGTAGGGCCATCCATATGGGGCATAACGACGTCAGTTACCAGCAAATCAAAACTTTCCCCTTGCTCAACAATTTCAAGTGCTTTATTGCCATTTTCTGCCTCAATGACTTTATAGCCCTTATCTCGCATTGCACGCGCACTAAATAGGCGCACGGCATCTTCGTCTTCAACCAGCAAAATAGTTTCATTGCCTGTTAAATCGCCAGCTGGTGCCTCTACTACTGGTACATGTATGACTTCTTCACCACTATATCGAGGTAGATAAATTTTAAATGACGTTCCTTGCCCAAGTTTACTGTCAACACCAACAAAGCCACCTGTTTGCTTAACAATGCCATATACCGTCGAAAGACCAAGGCCAGTACCTGCTCCAACTTCTTTAGTTGAGAAAAATGGCTCAAATATATGTTCCATTGTTTCAGGATCAATTCCATGACCTGTGTCGACAACCTCAATCAATACATAATCACCAACGGGCATTGAATCATGTCCTAATTGTTCAGATGATTTATTGTGATGTTGACTTGTGCGAATAATTAAATTTCCGCCATCTGTCATCGCATCGCGTGCGTTAACAGCTAAATTAATGATCACTTGTTCCAATTGACTTGCATCAACCATAACTGGCCACAAATCACGCCCATGCACCATTTGCAAATCAATACGGGCACCGATAAGGCGGCGAAGCAGCGCTGAGAGTTCAGCAAGAGTGTCTGTTATATTAAGTACTTTGGGTTGTAGGTTTTGTTGCCTTGAAAATGCCAACAATTGACGCACCAAATTTGCAGCGCGATTTGCATTTTGCTTAATTTGAATAATGTCTGTATAGGATGGATCGTTCGGCATATACCGTTGCAACAACAAATCACAAAATCCAATCATTGCTGTTAGTAAGTTATTAAAGTCGTGCGCAATACCTCCAGCCAATTGTCCCACTGCCTGCATTTTTTGTGATTGAATAAACTGTTGTTCCAAACGTTTTTGTTCAGATGTGTCTATAAATTGAATAATGAGTGCTGCGTCTTCGGTTAAACCAATTGAGTTGCGAATAACGCGAACATACGCAGTAGAGTGCATTTTATCACCGTTAAACTGAATATCGAAGGGTTGAATCTCCCCATCTGCAGCACGTGCGTGGTTTAGTTTTTGGATAATCTCGTCTTTATGTGATGGCTCTAGTAAATCGTAAAAGTTATCACCAATGTTAGGTGTATTTCCATCAACACGTGCTATATCGGTTATTAACGTTGTAAAAGCTGGGTTTATTGCTGAAATAACCCCAGTTTCTTTAAGTATAACGGATGGAATGGGTGCATATAAAAAGCCTGACTGTGTTGATAAGTTTTTATCATCGTTTTCAAGTTTTGTTACGGCATCAAGCTTACATATTAATGCAGCAGATAAACGACCATTTTCTATTTGAGGCGGAAACCATAAAGCCTTAAAAGATTGTCTTTTGTTAGGCTTAATAGTAATAACAGTAGTTTGTGTTAAATCATCATTTTGAAAATCAATAAAATCTTTTAGAGGTTGTCCTAAAACACGCTCTTTCGACTCACTAATCCATTGTGTAAATGTCTCATTTAAACCGACAAGATGCTGTGTGGCATTAAGATAAACAATTCCAAAAGGTGCATTATCAATAAAACCTTCGACCTGTTTGTAAGTACTTTTTACCTGATCATAACCATCAAGATGCGATGTAACATCTGTTAATGTAACTAAGACAAAATTCTTCCCGTTCATTTTTAATGGGTCAAGCGGTGATACATGCGACAACCACCAGCGTTTTTGTTGACCTAAGCCATCACCGCCACCCACGAGCAAACATACACCTGGTTGGCATTCATCCACCCATAATTTAAACTGTGCAGATTCTGCTGTCGGCGATATACGCAGCATGATTTTTCTTAAAAATTCACGTTTATGAGGATAAGCATGCGGATGCGTTGTAAAAACTGTCTGCCCATTTTCATCAAACACAATGATTTCATGGTGATAGCCAAGCGCAGCTGCTGTTGTTCTTATCAATTGTGCATGTTGTGATAAATGCTTCAACAAAAGCCGATCATGCAACGTAAGAAATGCAACCAATAAACCAACAAAGAGTATACCAAGTGCAATGCCCCATAAAAGCCATGATTTTTCATGAATGATAAGCGCACCGTAAACGGTGCTACAAACAAGAATAAGCCATAAAACAATCAAGCATGTTGACGTTGCATTTGTTATTTTAGTGCTCATGGTGATTCAATCAGTTAAATTTTTTAAGGTACACTGACAACGATAGCAATCATTTATCTATCAACAAAGTGGAAAATGCTAAAAATTAAATCTATTTGCATTAAGCAGTGGAGGCCTTCTCCTGAGAAACGTATAAAATATGCAAATTTACATAAAATCCACCAATACGAGTGCTCAAAACGGTAAATAGCAACTACGCTTTCGTAATTAAAATTTTTATTTAGGAACACGTCGCATAATAAGGCTGATATTACTTATAAAAAATTCGCATAGATTATAGTAAATAAACTATGCGAAAAATTCACAATACGATCACTACAAAAGTTTGTATTTTTTAGCTTAGAGATCGTCTTCGCCACTTAGTACATCAGGAATGTCATTAAGACCTTCGTCTAAATCATCCGTATCTTCAATTAAATCAGCGCCAATATCACCATCAATATCTGCAGATAAGTCCAGATCTAAATCTACACCACCACCATCAAGCGCTAATAAATCTTTTGTTACATCAACAATTGCGGCTTTTCCGCGACGTCCACGACTCACAGTTTGCGTTTCAAAAATCGTACCGCACTTTGGACACGTTGGGGGTACTTTTTGCAAATCATAAAAGCGCGCGCCACAACTAAGACATGTACGCTTTGTACCCCATTCTAACTTAACCACAATTATTCGTCCTTTTTATCAATTAGATAGTTTTTTAATATAACTAAAATTTTTTAACATGGCAACCAAAAGTCAATCAAACAAAGGCTTAACTGCTTTCTTAGAGTTCACTAAACATCAAGATTAACTACATTTAGGGCATTTGCTTGAATAAATTCACGACGTGGTTCAACGACGTCACCCATTAATGTTGAGAAAACTTCTTCTGCTTCCTCGGCATGTGTTAGTTTTATTTGAAGCAATGTTCTGCAGCTAGGATCTAATGTTGTTTCCCATAATTGCTCAGCGTTCATTTCACCCAAACCTTTATAACGGTTTATAGCAATACCGCGGCGACCTTGTTCAAGTAACAACGTTGCAAGTGCAAACGGACCATGAATTACATGCTTTTTTGCGTCAGCTTTTTGTGAAACTTCAAGTATTGCTTTACCATTAAAGGCTGTTGCAAGTGATTCTTTCAGGCTCGCTAAAGAACGTGCAGCTGGCAAATCAAATAATGATGCATCAATCACCCATGCTTCGCTCACCCCAAGATGCGCGCGACGAACAGTAATATTATTTGGCGAACGTTCCATAGACCATTTAGCATTTGTTGATTCTTGTGCCTCAACATAGGCTAGCAAACTTGCATCGCTCGCATTTTGAAAATCATTGTAATAACCTGTAACAAGCATTCCTTCAAGGATGCCAATATGACTCACTCGAGTAAGCAACGAACTTGTCATTCGCTGCGCTTTTAGCGCAAGGTCTGCAATATGACGCAAATCTGCGCCTGCAATAACCTCACCATTTGCTTGCACTAAACGCGCTTCTGCTGTTGATGAATCAAGAAGATATTTATCAAGCGCCGCATCATCTTTCAAGTACACTTCAGATTGCCCGCGTTTCACACGGTATAGCGGTGGCTGCGCCACATATAAATAACCATGTTCAATTAGTGGCTTCATGTGTCTGTAGAATAACGTCAACAAAAGTGTTCTTATGTGACTTCCGTCAACGTCAGCGTCGGTCATGATAACAATTTTATGATAGCGAATTTTTTCCGCATTAAATTCTTCGGCACCAATACCCGTGCCAAGCGCTGTAATTAGCGTGCCAATTTCAGCTGAAGCAATCATTTTATCAAAGCGCGCACGTTCTACGTTCAGAATTTTACCCTTGATTGGCAAAATTGCTTGGAATTTACTATCACGCGCTTGCTTTGCTGAACCACCTGCTGAATCTCCCTCAACGATAAATAATTCACACAAAGATGGATCACGTTCACGGCAATCCGCTAACTTACCAGGCAATGAAGCAATATCAAGTGCACCTTTTCGGCGTGTAAGTTCACGTGCGCGACGAGCGGCCTCACGTGCAGCAGCCGCTTCAAATACCTTTGACACAACAGCTTTAGCAGCAGCTGGATTTTCTTCCAACCATTCACTTAACGCTTGTGCCACAATATTTTCGACAACTGGACGAACTTCAGATGATACCAACTTGTCTTTTGTCTGT
>JANRCF010000027.1:16636-17365 GCA_030727085.1 Alphaproteobacteria bacterium
CTGTGACGAGAATTTAGGATCAGGAACTTTTACTGATAAAACGCAAACAAGGCCTTCACGAACATCTTCACCAGTCAATGAAACCTTGACTTCTTTTTTACTGTTCTTTGCACTATCTGCAAGATATTGCGTCATCGTACGTGTCAATGCCGCACGGAAACCAGCCAAATGCGTACCACCATCACGTTGTGGAATATTGTTTGTGAAACACAACATTGTTTCATGGTAACTATCTGTCCACTCCAACGCCATTTCAACGCAAATCCCATCTGCAGGATTTCGAATTTCAATTGGTGCTGAGTGCAGCGCAGTCTTACCTTTTTCAAGATATTTCACGAAGGCAACAAGTCCACCCTCATAATGGAGCACTGTTTCATAAAGCGATTCAAGACGTTCATCACGCAATTCAATGTACACACCCGAATTTAAAAACGCGAGCTCACGTAAACGGTGTTCAATCGTTGCACGATCAAAATCGATAAAACTAAACGTTTCTTTGGATGGGTAAAAACGTACACAAGTACCTTTGTTTCCGTTGGCTTCACCTACAACAGCAAGTGGAGCATCTGGCACGCCATGCCTAAAACGCATCGCATGCTTTTTTCCATCACGATAAATTTCAAGGTCAAGATATTCAGAAAGCGCGTTTACAACTGAAACACCAACACCATGCAAACCACCGGAAACCTTGTATGAATTCTGTTCAAACTTACCACCAGCGTGTAGTTG
>JANRCF010000028.1 GCA_030727085.1 Alphaproteobacteria bacterium
GGATTATTGGGAGTGAGGATTTTTAAAATTTTTCCTTGCGATCGCCGTAAAGTTTAGACTATTTAATGATCAATCGCCGTGAAGCCGACCGTTGAACAAATCGGATCCCTGCTAGCCCTCAAGCGCCATGAGCGTCCTGAGGACGGGTATTTCGACGATTTTCTGCGTGAGTATCACCAGCGTCGCCGAGTCGAGGAAGCATCGAAGAGCGGCCCGACGGCATGGTTGAAAATTGTTTCCGCTTGGTTTGCCGAGTGAATTCGGAGTTAAAGGCGCTGTCTTTTCAGACATTGGTTCCTTATGGCGTGTTGGTGAGAAGATACCAGGTACAATCGTTTATGACGAAAGCAAAATGCGTGCTTCGGTTGGTTGCGGTATTTCTTGGGATTCACCGTTTGGGCCAATCAGTATTGACTACTCACGTGCTGTGAAAAAGCAAAAGTATGATAATACGCAAACGATCTTGTTTGGCTTTTCAACTCGAATATAAGGACAATTGAATATGACCCAAAAGAACCTAATCATTGCTGCGCTGTGCGCTATATGTGTGGGGCTTTTGGGGTTTGGCTTGGGGGTCAATGGTTTTTTGATACCTTCTGGCACATTGAGAATTGCTGTTGTTGATGGTGATCGACTTAAAAAAGAATCTAAATCTTTTCGCGCTGTGCATGATATTCTTATTACGCAGCAATCAAAGGCGCATGAAGAAATATTGCCCATTGAGTCAATCCTTTTAAAAGAGCAAGAAGAAATTCGATTGGAAGCTAAAAAAAATCCTGAAAGTGCTAAAAAGAGAAATGATGCATTTGAGGTGCGTGTTGCTGAGCTTGAGCAAAAGATGCAAAAGAAAAGAGCTCTTTTAGAAAAGCAAAGGGATTTTTTGTCTGACACAATTCAAGGAATGGTTTTTTCAATTATCAATAAGATTTCCGCCAAGAAAAACATAAGCATCGTGATTAATAAAACAATTGATGAAAAACGTTCAGTATTTTTTGTTGAAGAACGAATGGACTTAACGAATGAAGTTATCGCTGAACTTGATAGTCATCTTAAGAATATAAAATTACCTGATATTAAAGAATAGAGGTTGTCATGACAGATTCACGTTTTCACAAGCAACATGATACAATTTCGCTTGCGAAAATTTATGAGCTTTTATCTGTTTCATTGCCAATAGGCGCTGATAAAGATCGTTTGTTTACAAATGTTTCAACTCTGAAAGACGGTGATTCATCATCGATTGCTTTATATCATAATGCAAAATATTTTGATACCTTCTGGCACATTGAGAATTGCTGTTGTTGATGGTGATCGACTTAAAAAAGAATCTAAATCTTTTCGCGCTGTGCATGATATTCTTATTACGCAGCAATCAAAGGCGCATGAAGAAATATTGCCCATTGAGTCAATCCTTTTAAAAGAGCAAGAAGAAATTCGATTGGAAGCTAAAAAAAATCCTGAAAGTGCTAAAAAGAGAAATGATGCATTTGAGGTGCGTGTTGCTGAGCTTGAGCAAAAGATGCAAAAGAAAAGAGCTCTTTTAGAAAAGCAAAGGGATTTTTTGTCTGACACAATTCAAGGAATGGTTTTTTCAATTATCAATAAGATTTCCGCCAAGAAAAACATAAGCATCGTGATTAATAAAACAATTGATGAAAAACGTTCAGTATTTTTTGTTGAAGAACGAATGGACTTAACGAATGAAGTTATCGCTGAACTTGATAGTCATCTTAAGAATATAAAATTACCTGATATTAAAGAATAGAGGTTGTCATGACAGATTCACGTTTTCACAAGCAACATGATACAATTTCGCTTGCGAAAATTTATGAGCTTTTATCTGTTTCATTGCCAATAGGCGCTGATAAAGATCGTTTGTTTACAAATGTTTCAACTCTGAAAGACGGTGATTCATCATCGATTGCTTTATATCATAATGCAAAATATCGTGCAGAAGCATCGACAACGCGAGTTGGTCTGTGCATTACCAATGATACATCGGCAGCGCATGTTGCTAAAGGTGTGATTATATTGATCCACCCAAAACCACAGCGAGCGTATGCATTGATTGCGCAGCATTTATACCCTGCACCTACTGCTGAGTCATTTATTCATCCGACGGCTTTTATTGCACCCACAGCTGTTCTTGGTGAAGGTTGTTCGATTGGTGCGTACGTTGTTATTGGTGAACATGTAGAGCTGGGCGCTGGTATTACAATTGAAAGCCATACAGTTATTAATGATAATGTTAAAATTGGTAAAAATGGTCGTATTGCATCACATGTTACCATTAGCCATTCCATTATTGGTGATCGCGTTATGATTAAGCCAGGCACGCATATTGGGCAGCAAGGTTTTGGATTCCACATGGATGAGGCAGGACACTTTGATGTGCCGCAGCTTGGTATTGTTATTATTGGAAATGATGTTCAAATTGGTTCAAATGCGTGTATTGATCGCGGAAGTCTTGATAACACGATCATTGGAAATGGTGTGCGCATCGATAATCTTGTACAAATAGCGCATAACGTCTATATTGGTGATCAGTCAGTAATTGTTGCGCAAGCCGGTATTGCCGGAAGCTCTCATTTAGGACGCTTTGTGATTGTGGCCGGGCAAGTTGGTATTGCCGGGCATCTTAATATTGGTAACGGTGTTAAAATTGCAGCACAAAGTGGTTTAATGCGTGATGTAACTGATGGAGATACTGTGGCTGGTTCACCAGCTGTTCCTGTGCGTGATTGGCATAAACAAACCATCGCGCTTCAACGTTTAATACGAGAAAAAAAATATGCAAAATAACGCCCTTGCAAAAGTAGAGACAGCTGAAATTATAACCCCTGATTTTACACCAAAAGTAATCGATGAAATCGGTGTTGAAGAGATCATGAAATTGATCCCCCATCGTTATCCATTTTTACTTGTTGATCGTATGGTTGATCTTCACCTTGGCCATAGCGCTGTTGGTATTAAAAATGTTTCGATGAATGAATGGTTTTTCCAAGGGCATTTTCCAGAACATCCTATTATGCCAGGCGTACTGATTATCGAAGCGATGGCGCAAACAGCTGGTGCATTGGTTGTTAAAACGTTGCAAGTACAAAATGGCAAAAATGCAGAGCAAGCCGACGGATCTGATATTATGGTTTACTTTATGTCCGTTGAGGAAGCTAAATTTAGAAAGCCAGTTGTTCCTGGTGATGTGCTCCGTCTTAAAGTGACGAAAGATCGTGCGCGCGGTAACATTTGGCGTTTTAAAGGCCAAGCTTTTGTTGGTGACACCCTTGCAAGCGAAGCAAGCTTTATGGCTATGATTGTTGATAAGAAGTAGTATGGCAGATTCCGCTAGAATTCACCCAACAGCGCAAATTCACCAGACGGCTATTATTGCTGATGGCGCTATTATTGGTAAAGATGTTGTTATCGGTCCTTATTGTGTGGTTGGAAAAGATGTAACACTTGATGAGGGTGTGAAGCTTATATCGCACGTCAGTATTGATTGTATTACGCACATTGGTGCACATTCATTGGTTTATCCGTTTGTTTCAATTAATAAAACACAAGATTTAAAATATAACGGTGAACCATCCACGGTTAGTGTTGGTAAGAATACAACGATTCGTGAATATGTAACCATTCAACCTGGTACTGCAGGTGGAATCATGAAAACAGTCGTGGGTGACAATTGTTTGCTTATGATTGGTGTGCATGTGGCGCACGATTGTATTGTTGGTGATAACGTTGTGATGGCAAACTACGCAACATTGGCAGGTCATGTGGTTGTTGAAGATAATGTTATTATTGGTGGCTTGTCAGCGGTGAAGCAATTTGTGCGCATAGGTAAACATGCCATGATTGGCGGCATGTCTGGTGTTGAAAAAGATGTGGTGCCGTATGCCTTGATTATGGGCGAGCGCGCAAGTATGCATGGTGTGAATATTGTAGGTATGAAGCGTCATGGGTATTCTAATGCTGAAATTCAGCAGGTTCAGGCTATTTATAAAAATGTGTTCAATGAAGATGATGATGCGCCATTTAATGCACGCGTTCAGAAACAACGTGAAGCGCTTGCCATAGCGAATCAAGATCGTGCTGCGCAAATCGTGTTTGATTTTATGGATGGCGATACAAAATGTCATTTCTGTGGACCGAAAAGTGCTCGCGGGTAGAAGACTTTTAGTATCTTTAATAGTGTCTGTAATAAAATTTAAATATTAATGTAATTGTTAGAGCTAAAATAATCCCGCATGCTATTAATATGTCTTTTTTATTCTTTTCTCGTATTGCCTTGTATAAAAATATAAGCAAATCTATTGGTAAAAGTTCAGGAAGAAAAAATGGATCCCCCCACATTATTTCATTTTTGTGTGGTTTTTCTGACCATTGTCCTTTTGATATTTTCCGGCAAATATCCCTTAAGTAAAAATAATTAGCATAGCGAGCAAATAAGAATCGCAGTAAAACAAACATTGCAATGCCGTAAGGTGAAAGAATTTGTGTGCATAAAGCGCAATCTATTATAAATAGGGGAAACCAAAACCAATCTATTTGTCTATGTGCGAACCAAAAGAGACTGTTCACTGAACTGTGTCAAATAACGAAAATGGGATAAAATAGGTTAT
>JANRCF010000029.1 GCA_030727085.1 Alphaproteobacteria bacterium
GGTAGTTTTGTCACTAACCATCTTAGGGTGTTGCACTTCATTTTAGAACAGACGATGGCAGCTTGAAGAATATTTAAAACCTCTTAATTTACAACTATATGTTGGCTCTGAATATCTTACCGTTACACGTCCTAAAGAAATTGTCTTAATAGACACCCCCGCACTCGATATTAATCTGCCACACAACCAAGAATACTTAAAAAATCTTAGAACAAAAATAAATGTACCCTTCACGTTGGTATTGCCAGCTGATATGAACCCCATAGAAGCCGAAGAGGTGGCTCAATGCTACCTTGAAGCTGATACAGACACGCTCATCGTCACACGCTTGGAATTATCAAAACGATGCGGCGTCCCCTTGCGCGCAGCTTATCAAGGCCTTAAACTTACACTAGTATCTAAAAGCCCCGAACTTGTGGAAGGACTTCAATGCGCAACACCAGAAATTATGCTCGAGAAAATGCTCGCAGCATGCGAGATTTCGTTATGAAATATGTAAATACACCTCTCTCTTTGCCATTCCCACGCAGGCGATTCTCCAGAAAGACTTTAATAGACTGGATCCAGAGCCAAGCCGGGATGACGACACAAAGGTGCACAACCTATTTCACTGTTTTCATACTTCTCACACAAATACAAGTAATGGCAGAAACAGGCCGACCAAAGCCTTGGCAAATGAATTTTCAAGAAGCAGCGACGCCAATGATGGCTGGCATCAACGACATGCACAACTTGTTACTCATCATTATTGCAGCCATAGCCCTAGTCGTTGGATGTTTAATGAGCTACGTGATCTGGCGCTTTCGAGCTTCTAAAAACCCAATTCCGAGCACAACCACACACAATACTATGCTTGAAATTATGTGGACGCTCATTCCTGTTGTCATTGTTGTCATGATAACAATTCCGTCCGTAAAGTTAATGTATGAAATGGAAAAACCCCATGATCCTGATATGACTGTCAAAGTCATTGGAAAACAATGGTACTGGACCTATGAATATCCTGCTAAAGAAGCTAAAACACTCAGCTTTGATAGCCGTATGATTGAAACCAAAGATCTAAAGCCAGGCCAATTAAGACTTCTCGAGGTTGATAACCGTATGGTTGTTCCTGTTGGCACAACGGTACAATTAATTATAACAGCAGGTGATGTTTTACATAGCTTTGCTGTGCCGGCACTTGGTATAAAGAAAGACGCTGTTCCTGGCCGTATTAATGAAACTTGGTTACGCATCGAAAAAGAAGGTGTATATTATGGGCAATGCTCTGAATTATGTGGCATCAATCATGGGTACATGCCAATCGCCGTACATGCCGTGAGCAAAGCTGACTATGCATCTTGGCTGCAAAAGATGAAACATTAATATTTCCATAACTATCTTTCAATTGTAAGGCAATTTAGAATGACCACGACAACGCATACGACATCGCTTTCTCACCATGGCTTGCACGCCACACCAACAGGCTGGCGACGCTGGCTTTTTTCAACAAATCATAAAGGTATTGGCACGCTATACATGTATTACGCCGCCATTGGAGGCATCTTTGGCACCGTGCTATCGATGGTCATCCGCATGCAACTTATGCATCCAGGCAGCACGATTCTAACTGGTCAAGCCTACAACGTTGCTATTACTGGTCATGGCCTTCTTATGATCTTTTTTATGGTCATGCCTGCCCTCATCGGTGGTTTTGGCAATTGGTTTGTGCCTTTAATGATTGGAGCACCAGATATGGCATTTCCTAGGCTGAATAACATCAGTTTTTGGCTCATGGTGCCTTCCTTGATTCTACTGACCCTCTCAATGGTAGTAGGATCGGGCGCAGGCACAGGCTGGACATTCTATCCACCATTGAGCTCTGTCCCTGGGCATGATGGTCCTGCCGTTGATTTCATGCTGCTCAGCCTACACATTGCCGGCGCATCATCCATTTTAGGATCAATAAACCTGATCACAACGATTTTTAATATGCGTGCGCCAGGCATGACTTTCCATAAAATGCCTCTTTTCGTGTGGTCAATTCTTGTCACCTCATTCTTATTGCTTCTATCTGTTCCGGTTCTGGCTGGTGGAATAACGATGCTTTTAACTGACCGTAATTTTGGTACAGCCTTTTTTAACCCGGCTGGCGGTGGTGACCCTGTTCTTTTCCAGCATTTATTCTGGTTCTTTGGTCACCCTGAAGTCTATATTATCATCATGCCAGCTTTTGGAATTGTCAGCCAAATCATCTCTACCTTTTCTAAAAAACCAGTTTTTGGATACCTTGGCATGGCCTATGCTATGGTTTCTATTGGTGCACTTGGCTTTATTGTGTGGGCGCACCACATGTTCACCGTGGGACTTGATGTTAATCTGCGCGCTTACTTTACCATTGCAACGCTCATCATTGCCGTCCCAACAGGCATCAAAGTATTTAGCTGGCTTGCAACGATGTGGGGTGGATCGATTGTTTTTAAAACACCAATGCTTTTTGCAATGGGGTTTGTTTTACTCTTTACCATCGGTGGCTTAACAGGCGTTGTACTTGCAAATGCCGAAGTTGACCAAATGCTTCATGACACCTATTATGTTGTCGCACATTTTCATTACGTATTATCCATGGGTGCACTCTTTGGTTTATTTGGTGGATTTTATTATTGGATTGGCAAAATGTCTGGCTATCGATATAAAGAAATCTTAGGGAAAATCCATTTTTGGCTACTCTTTATTGGCGTTAATGTCTTATTCTTCCCGATGCATTTTGCTGGCATATCAGGCATGCCGCGTCGCATTCCTGATTACCCCGATGCATTTTGGCAATGGAATTACATATCATCTATCGGTGCCATTATATCCGCATTTTCAGGGCTCTTCTTTTTCTACATTGTTTACCGCATCTTTAAAGATAAAAAAAGATGTTCAGGCAATCCATGGGGAGATGGCGCAAAGACACTTGAGTGGACATTGCCATCGCCACCATTATTTCATTCCTTTGAAACACAGCCGATTATCAAATGAATATAGCTGGTCACTACGATTCTCACCCCCTCGATTTTTGGGAGCTGTTAAAGCCACGTGTAATGTCACTTGTGATCTTCACAGCCTTTTGTGGCATGATGTTAGCACCTGGACATATCCATCCATTGCTTGGGTTTGCATCTATTTTCTGCATTGCTGTTGGTGCTGGCGCATCGGGTTGCCTTAATATGTGGTGTGAAATCCACCGTGATACCCTTATGTCGCGCACGCAATCACGCCCCCTGCCCTCAGGACGGATAGATCCAAATTCAGCACTCGCTTTTGGTATAATTCTATCACTTCTTTCTGTCGGCATGTTGGGACTTGTTAGCAACTGGCGTGCATCCACGTATCTGCTAATCACCATACTTTTTTATGTTTTTGTTTACACATTGTACCTCAAACCACGTACGCCACAAAACATCGTCATTGGCGGTGCAGCGGGCGCACTCCCCCCCGTCATTGGCTGGGTCTGCGTTACTGGTCATGCAGATTGGCCAGCATGGATATTATTCCTTATTATTTTCTTATGGACTCCTGCACATTTTTGGGCACTTTGCCTTGAACAACATGAAGACTATGCAACGGCAGGCCTTCCAATGTTACCCATTACACATGGCGAAGAAATCACACGACGTGGCATATTACGGTATACATTCTTAACGGTTATCGCTAGTTTTTCACTGATTTACTTCACAAAGTTAGGTCTTATATATACCGTCGCATCTACTGTTTTAGGCGCGTTATTTATGGCCGAGGCTTATCATGTTTATTATAAAAAAGCCCCAAGTAAACGATTGTTTTTCATCTCAATCATTTACTTGTTCTTACTCTTTTTGAGCATGTTGATGAATCGTTTTTTTCTGTTTATAGCATCCTTTTTTGCTTAATTTTACACCCAAAAGTAAAATCAAAGGTTCAAAGAACTTTTCGTTTTAAGCATGCCGCAACACTTTCCTCTCAAAGTCATTTTAACCACGTCTATCTACACCTCATTTCTATAACGGTTCAAGGATAATTTGAGTATAAAAAAACCGAAGATCGAGCCGCGGAGGTTACTGAAGTAAATGAGCAGCAGAGATTTCTGATGGTTTCTGCCACAATCAATTTATAGTTGAATGGCTATATGCGAAGAAAACACGACTGATCCAGACTCACTAGGCGCTTAATTAGTTTAAGACAGATTTTAGCGGGATATTTGGAAAACGGTCTTCTAGTATGCCAGTGTTATGTGAAGTGCTTAGCTCTAATTTCTTGAGTTGATTTTCTACAGATGCTACTCGTTCGGCTAATCCTGACGAAGAAGTCTCCGATTTTTCTTCTATTTTTTTTAGTCTTTCCTCTATAACTATTTGTTTTCTGGCTCCTTCCTCGCCACCTTTCCATTTTTCTACGAGAATTGGCCCTAATAAGCCGCCAAAAACACTAATTGTCGCAGGAAGAATCACACTTTTAAAATCAAACATATCTTGCCTCCTTACTGGTTAGCCT
>JANRCF010000030.1:0-2369 GCA_030727085.1 Alphaproteobacteria bacterium
CTTCAAACTTGAATGGAGCTGGTGAATTTCTTGAATTTATCCCGGAAGGTAAAGCTGGTGACAATATTATTCAAGTGGTAGCAGATCAATTTGAAAAAATTGACTTACTTGACGAAGCGGCAGAGTTATTAAGTCGCAATTTAGAGAAAAAGCATGACTCTCCTGAAAAGATTGATGCAATTTTCAAAATTATAGATATTCATATACGCAATCAAAAATTTGACGCTGCCCTTGCTGTCATAAATACGTTTCCCCAAGAAGTGGCAACAATCAAGCAAAAATCAAATCTCATCGCGCGTCGAGCACAGGCACTTTTAGGTGATAAAAAGGAAACCGAAGCCTTAGCTTTACTTAATGCCTCAACGGCTCCTGAACACAGTATATTAGCTGCAAAGATCTACGCTCAGAACAAAAAATGGCGTGATGCAGCCGAAAAGCTTTCCTCCACACAATACTTAATCGATCAGAAGAAAAATCCAAAACAGCTTATTACACTACTTAATGATTTAGCTGTCATGTATTCAATGGATAATCAAACAGAAAAACTTCATGAACTCGGTAATAATTATAAGAAATTAATGAAGGGTCAGAAAAATTTTGAATTTTTAACACGTTCTACCAACAATCAGATTAGGCGAAGAAATGAAGCAGAAGCGGCACTCACTGACATAGAAAATGTTTCGAGTTATATTAAGAGAGAGTTAGAAGGCTTAGATAAGAAGCCTATTAATAAAGAAGCGCTTGATAAAAATACAGAAAAATCTACTTTATCAGCTCTTCCCAAAAAAGAATAAGAATGAACATATTCATATTCAATAAATAAATAACAAAATGAATTAATAATTTCTTAACTTAATTTCATTAATATATGAATTAAGGAATAGCAATATATATTGCTTTAAAGGATCTAAACAATCGATCTTATAGTCAATAAAATTATTATTGCATTAAATATTTTAATTAATGAAGGATCCTGCCATGCATACGAAATTAGCGTTACTATCAACCATTTCAATCATGTCAATAAGCACTGCTTTTAGTAGTCAATATGAATCATCATATTCAAATAATTCCAATAATAACAACCAACAATACACTAGTAATAAATCAGAAATAAATTCAATAAACAATAATCAAAAATATTCTGGAGAAAATCCTTCTCCAAATACGAATCCCTCTCAGAACACACAATCCGTGAACACACAATCCGTGAATGCACATTCACCGGCGAGCCCAGTAACAAAGGAAATACTACAAGATTTAGAAAATGAGTATTACAAAGGAAACAAAGCAAAAATAAGAGAAATAATAATCAGTAAACAAAAGGAAATCGTTGCGTCTGAAAGAGCAATTAAGCATGCATTATTCTTGGCAGCTACCTACGGTTTTTATATGCCGATGAATAATATTTTTCAAGATCCCAACCTTAAGTACAAACCAGGGGAACACGCAGTTAATAAGCTTCTTAGCCAAACAGCAAATGGGCGGGTAGGAGCAACAAAATACTTATTAGGACTACCTGTACCTGGTCCACAGGAAGCAAACAAAACATTAACAGCTCCAACATGGCTGCCTCTACCAAATCAAGATGGTGTCAACAAAGCGTTTAGTACGGCTGCTCGCGGCGGATATTTAAGCATCATGGATATTTTAATACAACACCAAAAATTACCTGCCCCAAACCAAGATTCTGTTGATGATGCTTTTTTCATGGCTGCCGGTGGCGGGCATATTGATGTGCTAAAATGGCTATTCACCCCTCATAATGGATTACCAAACAATAAAAGTTTACCTCTACCCAGCCAAGCAGGAGCGAAGCGGGCATTAATATGGGCAGCTCAGGAGGGACATACTAAGGTCGTAGAGTTCCTTTTCTCTCCACATGAAAATATTTCTTTGCCAGATCAGCAACAGATAAATCATGCACTGCAGACAGCAGCATCACATGGAAAGCGAAAAGTTGTTGAATACATAATGACACAGCACGCAGGAGTACCATTACCAGACCAAACCGGGGTTCTTAATGCATTTAAAACTGCAGCAACCGAAGGGCATATTCATCTCATGGAATACTTATTAACGCCACGTATGGGTGTTTCTTTACCTGATCAAGCGAGCATCGCAAAAATCTATGATGCTGTACAAAATACAGAAGAAAGCAAAAAATCTCCAAGAAGAAAAGAGACTCTTGAATTTTTAAGAAAAAGAGTACGGCCACCACAAGCAATCTCTACAGTAACAACGACAGCGACGCCGGCAGCGGCAGCACCAATAGCGGCACCAATAGTGGCACCTACAACAGCGGCACCAATAGCAACAGCGGCACCAATAGCAACAGCGGCACCAATAGCAACAGCGGCACCAATAGC
>JANRCF010000030.1:2469-10899 GCA_030727085.1 Alphaproteobacteria bacterium
AGCGGCACCAATAGCAACAGCGGCACCAATAGCAACAGCGGCACCAATAGCAACACCGACAGCATAGCTAAAATTGCATCTGCTCAAAACAAACAATTGGCATTACGTTTGATATTCATGATTGAAATTAAATGTAATGCCCTAATTATGTAAGCCCGTCATTCTAAAGAACAATCAATCACCTATTATTACAACATAATAATTTTATAATTAAACCCAAATTCAAATCAGAAAGAAAAGTAAAAAATACAAATCAATATGACATTAATTTGTGTTAACGACTCATTTTATTCTTGTTTTTTTTATCGTTTCGCATTAGATTAAACTTACTTTAAAGTTAGTGTATGCATAATGTTTCAAAATCTCAGCCAGCGTTTAACGTCTGTATTTGATAAACTTCGTGGCCGTGGCCTTCTATCAGAAGACGATGTTAATAGTGCTTTGCGTGAAATTCGTATTGCTCTGCTTGAGGCTGACGTTTCCCTTCCTGTTGTTAAAGATTTTGTTGAACAAGTACGTAACCGTGCTATCGGCCAAGAAGTGTTGCGAAGCGTTTCACCTGGTCAGATGGTTATCAAAATTGTACATGATCATTTAGTTGAACTCTTAGGCTCAACTGAAGTTGAACTCAACCTTGCTACAACGCCTCCTGCGTCTATTCTCATGGTTGGACTTCAAGGCTCAGGAAAAACAACAACTTCAGGAAAACTGGCAAAACATATACATGAAAAACTAAAAAAACGTGTTTTGTTAGTCTCGCTTGACATTTACCGCCCTGCAGCACAACACCAGTTAGAAGTTCTTGCTCAATCACTGTCTGTTGAATCACTACCTATCATTGAAAGTGAAAAACCACTCGCTATTGTCGCACGTGCAATAGAGCGCGCACGTCAAGGCAGCATTGATGTTATCATCTATGACACAGCTGGACGCCTCCACATTGACGACATGCTAATGGATGAAGTCAAGGCCATTCAAGCGGCAACAAAACCAATTGAAATTTTACTTGTAGCAGACGCAATGACAGGTCAAGATGCCGTTCGTATTGCCCAAGGCTTTAAAGATGCTCTACCAATCACAGGCCTCGTGCTCACACGCATTGATGGTGACAGTCGTGGCGGCGCGGCGTTATCGATGCGCGCTGTTACAGGGTGCCCGATTAAATTTCTTGGTGTTGGCGAAAAATCCGATCATTTAGAAATCTTTCACCCCGAACGTTTGGCCGGCCGCATTCTTGATATGGGCGACATTGTAAGCCTTGTTGAGCGCGCTTCAGAGGTCGTTAACGTCGAAGATGCCGAAAAAATGGCGAAAAAGATGCAAAAAGGGATCTTTGACCTCAATGATATGGCGCAACACATCGAACAAATGTTGAAGATGGGTGGAATTTCGAATATGATGGGGTTTCTGCCAGGAATGGGTAAATTGAAAGATAAGATTGCACAATCAGGTATGGATGATAAAGTCATTCGTCGTCAGTTGGGCATTATCCATTCAATGACAAAAAAAGAGCGTAAAAACGTGCAGATTTTAAACGCTTCCAGACGTCGGCGCATTGCAAAGGGTGCAGGGCTCGAAGTTTCGGATGTTAATCGTCTGCTCAAACAGCATCAACAAATGCAGTTGATGATGAAGCAATTAGGAAAAACAGGAGCAAAAGGTTTGATATCAGGCAAACTTGGCGCCCTTTTTGGTAACTAGTGATAGCAGTATTGCGTTACTTATAATAATTAAAATAGATATTAATGTTTTAGGAGATATAAATGGCATTAAAAATTCGTTTAGCACGTGGCGGGGCAAAAAAGCGCCCATTCTATCGTATCGTTGTAGCAGAGGCAACATCACCACGTGATGGTCGTTTCGTTGAACGTGTTGGATCTTATAATCCAATGCTCGCGTCCGATCACGCTGATCGTGTTGTGTTAGATCAAGAGCGTATTAAATACTGGCTATCTGTTGGCGCTCAACCAACTGATCGTGTGCAATTATTCTTGTCACGTGCAAGCATTTTGCCTGCAGTAACACGCACTGACAAACCGACAAAATCAGCACCAAAGAAAAAAGCACAAGAACGTGCAAAGGCTGAGGCCGCTGCAGCAGCGTCTGCTTAAGTTATTTCATACGTTGTCATCCCCGCGCAGGCGGGGATCCAGACTATTAGTAAGTCCTTAAACCTCGATTTTTATGGACAAACTTTTCTGGATTCCCGCCTGCGCGGGAATGGCACTTATTTCACTTTAAACCAAAAAAGATTTAATAACATTCAACTGTGGCAAATGCTTAATCGGCCCTAATGCCGTCAATGTCGGTTTCTTTTTCAGAATCGTAGACGCGACCCTCAATAAATCATCTTTCGATACCCCATCAATGTGCGCACAAACATCTTCTGCTGGTACTGGCTTTCCATAAATCAGCATTTGATTCGCCAAACGCTCACAACGATTTGATGTGCTTTCAAGCCCCATCATCATACCTGCTTTAATTTGTGTTTTTGCACGCTTAATTTCCGTATCAAGCACATCCACTGACATCTTACGAAGTTCTTCACACATCACAGGCACAAGTTCCGCCACTTCTTTCTCGCCTGTTCCTGCGTAGATTTGAAAAACACCTGAATCGCGATAACTTGATGTGCTGGACTGAACCGTATACACCAAACCACGCTTTTCACGAATTTCTTGAAACAGACGCGATGACATGCCGCCACCTAGAATCGTCGAATAGACCATCATGGAGTAATAATCGGGATGCTGAAATGGAACGCCTTCAAACCCTAAGATAATATGTGCTTGCTCCAGCTCTTTTTCCTGACGGAAGTCCCCTCCTCCATACATCGCTGGCTTTGGCTTCAAAGGTCGATCTTTTTGCATTACATTAAAATGCTGTTCGCAAAGTGCAACCACAACGTCATGTGAGACATTCCCAGCTGCTGAGAACACCATGTTCGACAAGCTGTAATTATCATGCATATACGCACTGACCTGTTCTGGCGTCAATGCACGAATCACGTCCTCAGTTCCAAGCGTGGGCCAACCCATCGGCTGATCGGGATAACATGTTTCTTGAAAGTAATCAAAAACCACATCATCAGGCGTGTCATTTGTTTGCCCAATTTCTTGTATAATAACACCACGTTCACGTTCAAATTCTTCCGCATCAAACGTTGAATGCTGCAAAATATCCGCTAATATATCAACCGCCAACGGCAAGTCATCTTTTAAAATTCGCGCATAATACGCCGTCACTTCACGTGCTGTGTAGGCATTTAAATACCCCCCAACGGATTCAATTTCTTCGGCGATTTGCACGGCTGTACGACGTTTTGTACCCTTAAATGCCATGTGTTCCAACATGTGCGCGATGCCATTAATTTCTTTCGTTTCATGACGTGTTCCCACATTGAACCAAGCGCCACATGAAATTGTTTGAACCGAATCATTCGTATCAGTAACGACGCGAAGGCCGCTATCAAGTGTTGTTATGCGTATGGTCATATGGGGTTTTCTCTCATTGATTAATAAGTTACATACTTTAGAGAGTAGCTTGTTTTCAGTGAAAGGTAAATCCTATGCAGGGAAAACCATATGTTTTTAATGGTTTTTGGCAAAAACCTAGGTTACACTGAAAGTAATTATTTTAATAAATATGGACATTATTCGTATGAAATCGCTTGCAGACATCCGCCGAACCTTTATTGATTATTTCGTCAAAAACGGACACACCCATGTGGCCTCTAGCCCACTTGTGCCACAAAATGATCCGACATTGATGTTCACAGCGGCCGGGATGGTGCAATTTAAAGATCTATTCACTGGCCTTGAAAAGCGCCCATACACACGTGCAGTAACATCACAAAAGTGCGTTCGCGCAGGCGGAAAACATAATGACCTTGATAACGTTGGATACACAGCGCGTCACCATACGTTTTTTGAAATGCTGGGGAACTTTTCGTTCGGGGATTATTTCAAAGAAGAGGCCATTTACCTGGCACACAATCTGATAACAAAAGAATATGGCCTTGATCAAAAACGCTTACTTGTTACTGTGTATGCAGATGATGACGAAGCCGCATCCTTGTGGAAAAAAATTGGTGGCTACACAGACGATAAGATTATTCGAATTGCAACCTCTGATAATTTCTGGTCGATGGGCGATACAGGGCCCTGCGGACCGTGTTCTGAAATTTTCTTTGATCATGGTGATAAAATAGCAGGCGGTCCTCCTGGTTCTCCTGACGAAGACGGCGACAGATTCATTGAAATTTGGAATCTTGTGTTCATGCAGTTTGAACAAATGGCTGACGGAACACGTGTTAAGCTTCCGAATCCATCCATTGATACCGGCATGGGTTTAGAACGTGTTTCATCTGTGCTTCAAGGTAAACATAATAACTTTGACACTGACTTATTTGCGGCATTGATTGATGCATCACAGTCATTAACTGGCAATACAAGCCTTCGTCAATCGCACAACGTAATTGCAGATCACCTTCGCGCTAGTGCGTTCCTCATTGCAGACGGTGTATTACCATCAAATGAAGGTCGAGGCTATGTGCTCCGTCGCATTATGCGCCGTGGCATGCGACATGCGCATATGTTGGGTGCAAAGTCACCGTTGATGTGGCAACTTGTCCCCACACTCATTCAACAAATGGGCGAAACATTCCCTGAAATTTGTCGCACCAAAACGCTTATCGAACAAACACTATTACTTGAGGAAGAACGTTTCCGACAAACCCTTGACCGCGGTTTAAAAGTGCTTAATGAAAGCACAAGTAAGCTTAGCGATAATGCACAACTTCCCGGTGACATTGCTTTTCGTTTATATGACACCTATGGGTTCCCACTTGATCTAACACAAGACGTTTTACGCGGAGAAAATCGCGAAGTTGACGTGGCAGGTTTCAATACACACATGGAAGAACAACGTAAAAAAGCCCGTGCATCTTGGGTTGGTACTGGCGACAATGCACAAGAACAAATTTGGTTTGATATTCGTGAACAACACGGCGCAACTGAATTTTTGGGTTATACAACAGCGACTGCTGAGGCTGTCATTCAAGCAATTATCAAAGATGGTAAATGTGTAAATGAAGCAAAAACTGGCGATCAAGTTTGGGTGCTACTGAATCAAACACCATTTTACGCAGAATCTGGTGGCCAAGTGGGCGATACGGGTATTATTAAAAGCATCACCGATGAAAATAGATTCTCCCTAGACGTAACCGATTGCGTTAAAAAGGTGGAAAGTCTATTTGTGCATCTTGTAACCATAACTCATGGCACAATTCAAAGTGGTGCAGCGGTTAAAACCATCGTTGACATCGGTCGTCGCAATCAAATCGCGGCAAATCACTCGGCAACACATCTATTACAAGCGGCGCTTCGAACTGTTCTTGGTGATCACGTTTGTCAAAAAGGATCACTTGTTGACGCTAATCGTCTACGTTTCGACTTTACCCATCAAAAAGCGCTTACTAATGCAGAATGGACGGCGGTTGAACAAATCGTGAACCAACAGATCCAGACGAATCAAACGACCGTCACTAAGCTTGCAACCCCTGAAAAAGCCATCGAAGCAGGCGCTATGGCACTATTTGGTGAACGCTATGGCGACGAGGTGCGTGTTGTATCACTGGGTGATGAACGTTTCTCAGTGGAACTATGCGGTGGTATTCATGTTAAAGCTACAGGCGATATTGGAATTTTAAAACTAATATCAGAGAGCAGCGTGTCATCAGGCGTACGTCGTATCGAGGCTATCACAAGTTTTTCCGTGCTTGCACTTTTAAATACAATCGAAGATACACTCGAAGTTGAACGTGAGCAAAACAGAAAAGCGATTAATGATCTCAATAAGCAAATTCAAGATTTAAAAAAAGAACTTGCGCTTAAATCAGGCGGGGTTGAAGCCAGCACTTCAATCATTTCCTTTGGCGCGTATAAAGCAGCCGTCAAGCATCTTACGAATGTATCGGCTAAAGATTTAAAATCCGTTGCGGATCAATTAAAAACTGAACTTGGTAGCGGTATTGCAATTGTGACAAGTGTTGACGATGGCAAAGTTTCATTGGTAGTTGGCGTAACAGCTGATTTAATATCACGTGTAAGTGCTGTTGACTTAGCACGTCGCGGTGCTGAAATTCTTGGTGGTCAAGGCGGCGGCGGCAGACCAGACCTTGCCCAAGCAGGCGGCGTCAATGCTGGTGCGATTAGTGGTTTGGTGGAAAAATTGGTTGTGGGGTTGTAGCTTGCGATGTAAATCGGCCGCCGCCCTTTATTATTCATGAAGATTCTCTGTATTATTCACGAACATCCTCTGTCATTCCCGCGCAGGCGGGAATCCAGAAAATAATGTAAGAATTATGAGCGCTGGTTATAAAACAAAAGCAAACTAGATCCCCGCCGTCGCGGGAATAACAAAAGGTAAAAGCAAAATATAAAAGATTACCCGCAACTCTCGCGCACCCAAGCATTAACCGCCTTCAACGCCTCCTCTGCCCAACAAAGCTATAATTTTCAATAATCACAGAATGCAATGGTTCAAAACAAATTTCAATCTGCATCAATCTCTCACTTCTCCCTTTCAAAACTCAACACAATCCTTCATAATTAAATAAAATTTATGAAAAATAGATGCCATGTCCGCAGAAACACGTGATCGGTTTATAACGTACTACACAAATGAAATGAATTACTTGCGTCATGCCGGCCATGCTTTTTCGCAGACTCACCCTAAAATTGCCCGTCGCCTAGAATTATCCGATAAAGAATCCCCTGACCCACACACAGAACGTCTGCTTGAATCCTTTGCTTTTCTCACCGCGCGGCTCGCACAAGAAATTGACAATCGTTTTCCAGAATCTGCAGGTGCATTACTGCAAGTGCTCTACCCTCATCTTGTTAATCCAATCCCATCCATGAGCGTTGCACATTTCGAAACGGATCCAACTAAAGGAAAAATAACAAAAAGCCATACGATTGAAAAAGGGGCATCACTTTTCTGCTATGCAAGCGACGACATTGTTTGCAAATTTAGAACCACCTATCCAGTCACACTATTACCCGTAGAGCTTTCTCATGCTGAGCTTGTACAGCGCACACATGATGCTAACGCACATCATGCTTGGCACTTAAAGCTAACACTAAATACATTCGGCGGCACCGCCATGGCCGATACGGATCTTAATCATCTTATATTTCACATAGCAGCTAATCGTCAGCTTGCGTATTCCATTTATGAGTGTTTATTTTCACAAAAGCAAATTCGTCTTTTTGTACGCACACCGGACGGCGAACACACAACTGAACTACCAAAAGATTCTATTGTTCCTATGGGATTTGGTGCCGATGAAATGATGCTACCTACGCCGCCGCACGGGACAAACGCTTTTTTGCTGTTGCAAGAATTCTTTCATCTTCCTGAAAAATTCATGTTTTTTAAAGTATTGAATCTGGATAAAATCAGGGACTCTTTTTCATTAAAATCTGATTCGCTCGAGCTTTATATCTCCCTTGGCGAAATTGGTAGTCTCATGGACTACAAAATAACAAAGGATAATTTCTTGCTCGGTTGCACGCCGATCGTAAAACTGTTTAAAAAAACAACAGACCCCTTGCGGCTTGATCGACGGAAAATAAAATATCGCATCATACCTGATCAAAGACGCGACAATACACTCGAAATTTATAGCATTGAATCTGTTATGTCTGCCATTGAATCAACCAATCAAGTAGAAACGTTCGCACCTTACTTTTCACTTCAACACCACAATGATAATAACCAAATCTTTTGGCATACTAGGCGTATTGCATCTGAAATTCGCGGCGTTCCTGGATCTGACATCATGATTTCGTTTGTGGATTTGGGGTTCAATCCTACCCTACCTCCGCGCCATATTGTCTATGCAAATACACTCTGCACCAATCGCTATTTAGCAGAACAAATTCCAAGCCAAGCTGAATTCCAGATTGAAGAAGCGGCACCCTCGTCACGCATTACATGCCTTAGCAAGCCAACGCCGCAAAGTTATGCCCCGATTGATGGCGATTCACTCTGGCGCATAATTTCAATGCTATCGACTAATCACTTAACGTTGATGGGGTCACAATCTTCCCTCGACACCCTAAAAGAACGACTTTTCTTGCATGTAGGGGCACAACAAAAAGACCGACTCATGGATATCAACAGTATCGAGAATATCACTCAACAACCTATTGTGCGTCGAATTGGCAATGAAGCGTGGCGAGGCTTTGTAAAAGGTGTTGAAGTAAGCATCCACGTAAACACAAGCCCACACAAAGGAAGCAGTAGCTTTTTGCTTGCATCCGTCCTTCGGCATTATTTTGCCATCACCGTTTCGATGAATTCATTCGTAGAAGTCGTACTTAAAAGCAGTGAACGTAAAGGAGAGTGGATGCGATGGCCAGC
>JANRCF010000030.1:10909-16599 GCA_030727085.1 Alphaproteobacteria bacterium
CAGCATTACACGGTACCAAAACCCTCCTGTAACAGACGCATTAAGAGACGAGCCATTTTCATTTGATTTTGATCAAGCCGTCGTTGTGCTTGAGCATATGCATAAGTCGTCTCATCAGTTCGGAGCCGATAGCCTTTCACCATTGGGTGATTCAAGCGATTTAACACGCGAAGCCCTTACCATCAAATCACATGTAAGTTTTTCAACGCCTGCTTCTAAATTGCAAAAGCTTGATTTAGATGAAGAAAAACCAACCTTATGGATTAATTTTCTAAGTCTTGCTGGTGCACTTGGCCCATTACCAACACCCTATACGGAAATGGTGATCGACCGAACACGTTCTAAAGACACAAGCTTTCGTGATTTTCTTGATATTTTCAATCATCGCTTAGCCGGCATGTGGCACCGTTTGCACAAAAAAGTACATGTTGGTATTGCGCAAGTGCTACCGCAACACTCAAGCATGGGACAATGTTTATTAAGACTTGCCGGCATTAGTCATGAAAAGGTGATGAATGGTACAGCGCTTAGCGAAACTGCATTACTGACATACCAAAGCCTATTGTGGAAACAACCGCACGGAGTCATCGGCTTAGAACAAATGTTACACCATCATTTTGATGTTAACGCAGAAATACATGATTTTGAAGGTGCTTGGCGGCATGCACGCGCAGATGAAATAAGCCATATCGGCACAATCCACGGACAATGGAATGCGCTGGGGCAAACAACAATTTTAGGGTCTAAGTGCTGGGATCAAATGGCAGGCATTCGAATTGATATTGGTCCCTTAAAATGGGATAAATTTTGTGCATTTTTGCCAGCATTTCAGGATAAAAAAATAAATCTACATAATCGTTTTAAAGATCTCTGCCAGATATACGTTGGTTTAGATTATACAATTACAACTAAGCTTATACTTGATCGCACTGAAATTAAGCCAACACTATTACAAAGCAACATCGACCAGGCGCATACAACGTTCCATTTGGGACTTAATACATGGCTACATCGAACCAGTCCTGCACCACAAGATGTATCGACCCAATTACGGTTTGGGTATCCAGGATGATTATTAAAAAAGAGAGGAGCATCTTTCGTCGTTACAGAAAAATTTCCCCTCACAAATTTAAATATCTACAGAAATTTATTTTACAATTAATATTTATTGCGACTCTTCTTTAATATTTAATTTTCTCTATTCCTTTTTAGCTTTTCTCTGTTCCTTTTTAGCTTTTTTCTCATCCTTCTTTTCAGCATTTGTCTTGTCACTTAATGAAGAACTAATACATGTATTACGAGAACGAGTGCCACAAAACTCACTTTTGCATTTATCATCACAAGTCTCTTTTGTCCAAGGATAAAGCGTTGATTTCATTTCATGTATTTTAGTATCGTCATTGCGCTCGTATTTACAAACACATACATTAGAAAAGCCAGATTCGCTTAATCCTATTAACAGCAAAGCTCCGATAAAAATTTCTTTAATCATAAACACTCCGTGAAAAACATATTCTATTAATAGAATATTCACACAAAATCATTAATTAAATATAAATAATGACGCGTAAAATTAATTATTTATCGATAAATTAGTAGGTGAATAAAAAATTCAAGCTTTTTTCGTAAGCAAGTCAACAAATACGCGTTTCATCTCAACTGGCGTCATGTCATGGGGAATATGCTTAATAAATTTGCCTTCCCTGTCCAACAAGTACACATATGTACTATGATCGACCAAATAGGCATTTCCATGCGCTACTTTTTTTGCATACACCCGGTATTGATCCTTCACCGTTTCAATAGCCTTATCAGTTCCTGTCAACATAACAAATGCTGGGTCAAAATTACTTGCGTATAACTTTAATAATTCCACTGTATCGCGTTTTGGATCAACTGTTATAAAAACAGGGACAAATTGATCTCGATCACGCTCAAGAGACGCCAAAGCATTACTGATGTTTGATAATCCTAGCGGGCAAATATCAGGACAAAACGTATAACCAAAATATAAAACAGAAAAATTTCCGCGCACCTCATGAAGAGAGAATGGCTTTCCAGCAGTATTTGTTAACGTGAAATCGCCGCCAAAAGGCGCGGTTTCGATCATTTGTTTATCGACGACATACGCCAGTGGTTTTTCACGGCATTGCCAAATAACAATGTAAATACATAAGGCGCAAAGACAAATTCCATATAGTATCCAGCGGATTTTTGTCATTTTATGCCCTTTTCGCTAAAAAAGTACTGGAAACAACTTTTGACACATCACTTGCTTGGTCAACAATTGTAAATTGCGGAAGCATCTGCATCATTGGTAAACTGCAGCGTTGAGATACATTGGAAACTGCAGCCAAGAATTCGTGCGGCAAATCTGTATCTGTTATAATAATTTGCACAGGACGTTTTGCAAGCAATCTTAACTCACGAAGGAACATCTCCCAATTATCAGGCAAACCTAAAATTGGCACAGTATGAATACGGCGCCCTTTTTCTTTAGCATTCGGCGATAAAATACCTACTGGCTGATAGGATAGCGCTGGTGAATGCATCACTTCGCGAATAAAAAGCTCGATTGCATCACCATTCCCCACTAATAAAACAGGCACAGCTTGTTCAGCCAGAAAACGCTTTTTTTGCACAATATGACTCTCGTAAACAGAACGGTATATAAAGCGTGGCAAGCAGAGTAAGACAATGTAAACAAGTGCATTCAAGAAAGGAACAGACCGCGGCAGTGATTCTTGCTGAGCCAGTAAAATCATAAGCGGAAAATACAAAACTGACGATAAAATAACAGAAAGCGTCAATGGCACGCAGTCTTCTAATGAAAAATACCGCCACAAAGCACGGTGTGTTTGCATCCATATAAAAACACTTAGGCTTGTTAGCATAAAGACAATCATGTTTTTCAAGATATACCCAGGTGTATAGTCAAGAAACTCGTCACCAACACGGAGGTAAATAGCAATAAAAAGTGATAAGAAAGCAAGAAAAACATCAAACAATAATACAGCCTGTGGCAAAATGATGGCTCGTGGAAAAACACCAAGCAAATTTGATTTTAGTCGCGCAAAGTGGTGACCAACACCTTGAAAAAAAGCACCTGAAGCGCGAAATGCATGAACTGTCATGCGCAATCGATCGCTGATAGAAAGTTTTCGTTTTGCCACGTTATTTCCCCCCTAGTTATTTATATTTACCGTAGGATAGCATGTTACGTTACTGAAATGACATCAAAATTCTATTCTTTCTTCTTTTTATGTTCTTATTCTATCTTCTTCTTTAATATCAACGTTTAATTTTAAGAAATCAAATTGTTGCATATCGCGCAAAGAACCCGTTAAGATAGTTGTTAATGAATTGTTAAGGTTTTTAAGTGGATATGAATCAAGGTACATCAATGCCCTATACTATCGTTTTAGGAAACGAAAAAGGCGGAACTGGAAAGTCAACAGCCGCGATGCACGTCATCACCAGCCTTCTTCGAAGCGGGCATTCAGTAGCAACGATCGACGTTGACGCACGCCAGGGCACACTGACACGGTACATCGAAAATCGCCGCGCGAGAAAAGAAGCAACGGGTGAGGATTTACCCATGCCAGATCACGTACCGATTTTCAAAAGCACTCTCCCCATTGTTGAGGAAGCAGAAGATCAAGAAAAAACTAAAATGAATGATGTCATGTCAAAGTTTAAAGGTTACGACTTCCTTGTAATAGATACACCCGGAAGCGATAGCTATTTATCCCGTCTTGCACATTCCTATGCTGATACGCTTATAACACCTCTTAATGATAGCTTTGTAGATCTTGATATGTTGGTGCGTGTACAATCAGACGATCTCAGCATTCTTCACCCAAGCACATATTCCGAAATGGTTTGGGATCAAAAAAAGCACCGAGCAATTCGTGATGGAGGCAAAGTTGACTGGATTGTTATGCGTAATCGTTTAAGCAGCATTTACTCACGCAATAAAGAGGAAATGGAGAAAATTCTATCGGCTCTGTCGAAGCGGATTGGTTTTCGTCTCGTGTCAGGGTTTGGTGAACGTGTGATCTTTCGTGAATTATTTCTAAATGGCATCACATTGCTTGATTTGAAAGAAACAAATACAGCGGTTAGCCTTTCACACATTGCGGCTAAGCAGGAACTAAAAGTATTGATGGACACAATTCAATTACCGATGCGCTTACAGCAAGCATGCTAGGACTAATTTAAATAACTTCTGACTAACACAATCCTCGGGCTTGACCCGGGGATTTTTATCGTTTTAAATGTACTCAAATTTAGGCACAAAATCTCATAGAAAATGGGAAAAGGATATAATGGTTAAAACGTGTATTTTGCCAGTGGCTGGCTTGGGCAGCCGTTTTCTTCCTGCCACAAAATCAATTCCAAAGGAAATGCTTGTCGTTGTTGATAAGCCACTTATTCAATATGCTGTTGAAGAAGCAAAAGCTGCAGGCATTGAACGTTTTATTTTTGTAACATCGCAAGGAAAAAGCGCCATTGAAGATCATTTTGATCGCTTACAGTTATTAGAGCAAACGCTTGCCAATCGGGGGAAATATGATCTGCTTGATAAAATCGTATCCAATTCACTTGAACCAAGCCAAGCCGTATATGTACGCCAACCTGCTCCACTTGGGTTGGGCCACGCTATTTTATGTGCGCGCCATCTTATTGAAGAAGAATCTTTTGCCATCATTTTAGCAGATGACTTGATCTTAACAAAAACACCCTGCCTCAAACAAATGACTGACGCGTATCAACCTGAGGATGGCAACATGGTAGCAACCATGGTTGTTGAGCCAGATCATGTCTCACGCTATGGCATTCTAACAATTAAAGATGAAGTTGGCCGTAAAATTCGCGCATCTAACGTTATTGAAAAACCAACTGTCGATAAGGCACCATCACGATCGGCAGTTATTGGACGTTACATCTTAAGACGCGAAATTTTGGATACATTAAATAATCAACCAGCTGGCGCAGGATCAGAGATCCAATTAACCGATGCAATCCAACGCATGCTTCCCAACACGCCACTTACTGGATACAGCTATGAAGGTGAGCGATTCGATTGCGGCACAAAACGAGGATGGCTTGAAGCCAACATTGCCTTTGCATGCCAAGACGAAAACGTTTACGCACACCTAGTTCCTATGCTAAAACGATACGTAGATAATTATAATCCGAGATAACATATGAAAATAACAATGATTGGTGCGGGCTATGTAGGCTTGGTCACAGGTGCATGCTTTGCTGAATTTGGTTTCGATGTTGTCTGTATGGATAAAGATGAAAATAAAATAAAATCGCTCAATTTGGGGATCATCCCTATTTACGAACCTGGCCTTGATTCACTTGTTTCACAAGGTGTAAAAAACAAACGTCTGACCTTTACAACAGAGCTTAATAAATCTGTTGGCACATCAGATGTTGTGATGATCGCTGTAGGCACACCATCTAGACGCGGCGATGGTCACGCGGATCTTTCTTATGTTTATCAAGCAGCAAAAGATATTGCAGCAGCCATTAATGGGTATACCATCATTGTCACTAAATCAACCGTTCCTGTTGGAACAGGCGAAGAAGTTTCTGACATCATTCGAAAAGAGCGACCTGATTTGGTTGAAGGTATTGACATTGATGTTGCATCAAACCCAGAGTGATTGCGTGAAGGG
>JANRCF010000031.1 GCA_030727085.1 Alphaproteobacteria bacterium
ACATGATACTGTAAACACATTTTTTAAAAAGAGCAAAGCTTTGTGTTCAGCTGCGAAATAGTTATTCGTTAAAAACGTATGGATTAAATCTTACTTGTTGATTGCTTCTTCCATAAACGGGCATACACGCCGTCCTGTTTGAGCAAATCATGATGTCCACCGGATTCAACCAGCTTTCCGTGATCAAGTACGTAAATCCAATCTGCGTCAATAACCGTAGATAATCGGTGTGCCACGAGAATCGTTGTTCTACCCTTCATTAATCGTGAGAGTGCATCTTGGATTTGGCGTTCTGAATCGGTATCAAGGGCTGAAGTTGCCTCGTCAAGTAATAGAATTGGTGCATCTTTGAGCATTGCGCGTGCAATTGCAATACGTTGACGTTGTCCACCAGAAAGTTTTACGCCGTTCTCACCAACGTATGTGTCGTATCCGTTGGGAAGGCGTTCGATAAACTCATGTGCAGCAGCTGATTTTGCAGCAGCAACAACTTCGTCCATAGAAATGGCTTTTTCTGAATAGGCAATATTGTCAAAAATGCTGCGATCAAACAAAGCAATTTCCTGACTAACGAGGGCGATGTGCTTACGCAAATCCGCTATATCAAGTTCTTTAATATTTACACCGTCAACTAAGATGTCGCCGTGTGTAATATCATAAAAGCGAGGAATTAAATTAATAATCGTTGATTTTCCAGCGCCACTTGCACCAACAAGTGCAATTGTTTGCCCTGGTTTTGCTTCAAAGGATAGCTGATCAAGCGTATGGAGTTTTTGTTTTTGGTAATTAAATGTGACATCACGAAATTCGATATGCCCAGCTACACGTGTTAATGTACGTGGATTGTCACTATTTTGAATCTTTGGGGGCATATCTAAAATTTGGGTCACGCGATAGGCTGCGGCGATGCCTTCTTGCAAACGTGCATTTAAATTACTCAAGCGTTTTAAGGGATCATAGACTAATAGCAGAGCCGTTATAAACGAAGCAAAGTCACCAGGGGTTCGAATTTTTTCCATGACTTCCCAGCCACCATAGGCCATGACGCAGGCAATCGCTAAACCAGCTAATATTTCCATAATGGGGTGTGACGCTGATCTTATGCGCGTTGCTTTATAGATAAGATGGAATATTGTATTAATTTGTTGTTCGATCAGGTTTGATTCGGCTTTTTCCATGCAATATGCTTTTACAACACGGATTCCCTGAAAGGTTTGTGATAGTTGATTTGTTAAAACCGCGTGTTGGTCTTGTGTATGGAATGTAACTTTGCGCATGCGTTTCCCAATTTTTATAATAGGAAATACAGCAATTGGAAACACAATAAATGCAATGGTTGCAAGCCATGGGTCACGGTGAAACATGAGGGCAATGAGGCAAACAAGAAGAATTAAATCTTTGCCGAGATTGAGAAGTGTGTTTTCCATGGCATTTCGCATCATGTTAACGTCGTTTGTAAAACGAGATAAAAGCTCTCCGCTTGGGGTGTTATGAAAATAAGCAAGGTCAAGTCTCATGATATGCTTGAATAAGCAATTTTGGATGTCTGAAATAATACGCTGCCCTACAAACGTCATAACAACAGACTCTCCGTACGAGGCGCCTCCTTTTACAACAAATGTCAAGAAAACAGCTGCACAAGCCCATAAAAGTATATCTAGTTTCGGGTGCGCGAATCCGTTATCAATGATGGGCTTAATCATATACGCAAGTGCTGCTGTTGCAAGCGCAACTAATATCATAAAAACAAGTGCTAACATGAGCTTAGGCGTGTAAGGCGCAATAAATTCACGCATTAGACGGCTAACGAGTTTGCGTGTCTCGTGCTTTTTTAGGAATTGAAGCAATTGTATATCTTTCTTATTTAGTTATTCTTCAAAATAGACGGATTTCATTGCGATTTGCTAACACCTCGCTTGAGGTCTAGGAAAACATTTTGCATTCACAAATACTTATGACGAATGAGGCAATATAGATTCTCGCGTCTCTGTGAGGATAACAATGGCTAGCGTTCTCGGCTATCTTTGTTATTTATTCTTTTTTATGCTTTTGGGTGTAAAGTTTGAAATATTCCGAATACATATGCGTTTAACGCGACGTGGATCAGCATCTAAAATCTCAAACTCTAAGCCCTTTGGGTGAGCGATAAGTTCACCACGATTAGGTACACGTCCAGCCAAGAATGCGACTAACCCGCTTAATGTATCAATGTCTTCGTCATCATCAATTAGATTTAATTCATGGCCAACAAGTTCATCCAGTTCTTCAAATGTGCTTCGGCCATCTGCGATAATGGCTCCATCTGATCGCCAATTTAATTGTGGAGCGGGGGACTGTTCGTTGTCACCTTCAATGCCTCCAATGATTTCTTCAATAAGTTGTGAGAATGTAACAAGTCCATCAACACCGCCGTATTCATCAACAACAACAGCAACCTTCATGCCACTTTCGCGCATTGTTAATAATAAATCAAGTGTGCGCATTGCTGGGGATATAAACATGACATCTTTTGTAAGGGCTTTAAGCATAAAAGGCTTTTTGCTGTAGACCCAAGTGAGCATGTCTTTTGCATGAATCATTCCAGTAACGTGGTCTAGATTTTCTTTATAGACAATAAGCCAAGAAAGACCTGTTTTGGTAAATTGATCCATGAGCTCAGCTTCTAGTATAGTGTCAGGAACAGCTATTACATCCGCACGTGGTAGCATAATGTCATGTGCTGTTAAATCACGTAGACTTAAGACGTTTTCAAGAAGTAAGCGTTCGTCTGATTCAATCGATGGTACTTCTTCATTGGTTTCTTCGATAAGTTCTTCTATCGTTTCGCGAAGGCTCGCATCATGTTCGCTTTTGCGGCAGTAGCGCCAAAAACGCTTGAGAAAACTACTTAGAGTTTGTGTTTTTGGATGTCGTTCAGAGACTGCATTCATAAAGATTCAATAACCTCGTATGGATTTGGGATTAATAGTGTGGACAAAATTTCAATTTCAAGTTGTTCCATGATTGCTGCTTCGGTTTCAGTTTCATGATCAAACCCAAGTAGATGCAGCAATCCATGTACAAACAAGTGATTTAAATGGTTTTCAAAAGGTTTGTTTTGTTGGGTCGCCTCAGCGCGAATTGTTTCGAGTGCGAAAATAATATCGCCAAGCGGGATATCTTCCGTGTGTGGAAGTATCTGGAGAAAGTCTTTGCAATAGCCAGAAAATGACAATACATTTGTTGGTTTGTCTTTTCCACGATATGTTTTGTTGAGATCTTTAATATAGGAATCATCGGTGAATAATATGCTAATTACGCATTTCCTCTCCCACTTTACAGCAGATAATACGTTTGCTGCAATTTGCTCGAGCATATCTTTTTCCGGCAAAGGCCAGTCATCATTGTGACATGTGAGTTCTATTGTAAACGACTGCGGTATACTATCACTATCCATTTATATTTGAATCACGATCATATGCTTTTACGATTTTTGACACAAGGGGATGCCTTACAACATCTTCATCTGTAAAAAAAGTAAAATCAATATCATCTATACCATTTAAAATACGCATAGCCTCTTGTAACCCAGATGTGGTGCCTCTGGGAAGATCTATTTGCGTTAAATCACCATTAATAACCATCCGAGCGTTGCTTCCAAGACGCGTTAAGAACATTTTCATTTGCATTGGTGTTGTATTTTGGGCTTCATCCAGGATTACAAAGGCATTGGTAAGTGTTCGTCCGCGCATAAAAGCTAGAGGGGCAATTTCAATTTCGCCACTTGCAATCATCTTCACTACTTGCTCTGGTGGTAACATGTCATTTAAGGCATCGTATAATGGGCGAAGATAAGGATCTACTTTCTCACGCATGTCACCGGGTAGAAAGCCAAGATGTTCTCCTGCTTCAACCGCCGGCCGTGATAAAATGATTTTATCAACTTTTCCACTTAATAATAAAGATACACCAGCCGCTACTGCGAGATATCTTTTTCCGGTACCTGCAGGTCCGACGCCAAACACCATATCATATTTTTGCATGGTCTGGATGTAGTGGCTTTGCCTTTGTGTGCGCGGGAATATAATACGCTTTTTTGTTTGAATTGACACTTCGCCGTGCAGATGTGAGCTTGAGTCTCTCGACGCTTCTGTATTGCTTTTTTCTGGTTTTGCAATCGCACTATCAGACATGTATGTGTGTGATGCGTGATGAATCGCAGAGTCAACTTCAGCAATATCAACCAACTGTTGCTTTTGCAGTTTTTGATAAAGATAAAGCAGCGCTTTGCTGGCATAGGTAACTTCGGGCTCAGTGCCTGTGATGGCAACATGATTCCCACGTACAGCGATGCTTACGCCTAGGCGTTGCTCAATTCGCAAAATATATTTATCTTGGGGTCCGACCAATTCCATTAATAAATGATTGTCAGAAAACTCTATTTGTTGTGTAATATCACCTGTTGACAATTTGGCTCTCCTATAGGTTGTTTATACACTTTAATTTTTAATACATATTCTAATTTATTAATTACCCTGTTTTGGGTTTCCGCTGGCAAACCTTGCTTCAAGAGCACCCATTGATGGTGCACTTGCATCCTTTTCTGTAGAAAGCGTATTTGAGAGATTGGCTTGCGGCATTTCGTTAGCAATTTTTTTATTGATTCCTTCAATGTGCGTTGATCCATTTTTCATATTTTTTAGATCAGTATCATTTGCAATTTTTTTTCGTATTGGTAAATTTTTGCTATTATCCGGCTTCGATGGCTCTTCGGGCTTTGGCAAAGGCGCAATTTTGTGCGCAACAGCGTTTAAGTCTACTGTTGGCTTTGGTGCCTCTCCACCGCGGGGGCCAGCAAACTCTAGATGTAGCCTTTCGGATACTTTGGCATCTTTTAGAATGAGCTCAGCGCTATCGTTGTTTGTTTTTTTATTATTTAGAATAGATTCTGGTTTTGAAAATAAATTACCAATATACGAAAAAGTATCTTTTATGGCATACCCAACACTGCTAAATATTCCAGAGGACTGCGGTTTTGCATCCGTTGAAGAAAAAGCAGGAGTCGCCGTGTTAACAGCCAGCGCTATGCTTAAGGAAGCAAGTAATAAATTGTACATGGATAATTGCCTAATTAATTCTCTATGCTTATATGGTAGCAGAAAGAATTTAACAAAGAATTAAGAAATTTCATCAGATTCTACTGCATTTTTGGAAAATGAGCTTTTTAGGGCAAAGCAGATTTTGCTTGTGTGAAATATAATATGTTATTTTAATTGTATTTTTTTTTGTAAAATACATCAATATGTGAATTAAAATTAATTACTTATTTCTACACTTGTGATTCTTGAAAAAGCAGCCCGATGTTTTCTTGCAGTGATTTTTAGATAGCTTTTCACACATAAACAAACATTTATGCTTTTTCTGTTTTGGCACACGTCCCCATGAGCAATATTTTGAAAGCATGCCGCATTTGTTTTTATTATTTTCCTTTTTACATTTCTTTGCTGCTTTTTGTACCTTTTTCAATTTGGTGAAATCAAATTCGGTGGCGCGAGAAGCGTCTTTCTGTTTTTCTTTTGGTTGATTCACATTAAGCACTAGAGGAGATAGATCTACAATCGATTGAACATTTAGCTTCATTTCTTCTGCTTCTTTTTTAGATTTTTCTTCTTCTAGTTTTAGTTTTAGTTTTCCTTGCATTTCTTTAATTGCACGTGCGCGTTGCTGTGCTGCAAATTTTTGTGCTTCTAATTGCAGTTTAAGTTGTGCTTGCAATTGAATAAGTACACTTTCCTTTTCTTTTTGAAGTTCGATGTTGTCCTTAATTACATTGTCGTATTCTTTTTTATGTTTAAGTTCAAGTTCTTTATTTGCTTTTTGGAGTTGGTTTGTAAGTGAGTCATTTAATTGCGCAGGCTGCGTGGATGTAGCTTGAATCGAGGCAATTTGGTAGGCTTCGGCCAGCGGTTGGATAGTCGTTGATTTTGATTTAAAATCTATTTTAGGTAATCCAGTTGGTACAAAAGTAACAAAAGGAGCCGCAGGTTCAATTGGAGGTAATATAGGAGAAATTGTTGTAGGTGCTATCTTTGGTGCCACAAAGGACGTAAGCGCTGGGGTGATGATAGGGCTAGCTGTTGACGGTGCACTAATTACTATTGGGGAAGGCGTGGATGTTGGAATGCTAGGGATTACTGTTGCTGAAGGCGTGGATGTTGGAATGCTAGGGATTACTGTTGCTGAAGGCGTGGATGTTGGAATGCTGGGGATTACTGTTGGTGAAGGCGTGGATGTTTGAATGCTAGGGATTATTATTGGTGCAGGTGTAGGTGATATAGAATCTGTTCCAGCGTTTGCAACAGTTACTATTGACGCAAGGTTCAGAACAAGAAGAGATAGTGCACATTTTAATAACATAGCTTTTTCATAAAATTACCACGTCTGGATAACTTAACTATAGGGCCGCATGTATTAACAAAAAATTAATTTACTGTAATTTAGATTTATTTTTTAATTATTTTTAATGAAAAACGCTTGATTATGGAAAAAAAAGAAAAGAAAAGTAAAATTATATGGTCATAATTTTACCTGTGCTGGCAGGGGGAGACGTGGATCACCCAATGTCGCACAGGTTAGTGATATAGCCAGCTTGAGAGTAAAGTAATAAAAGGCTGGCTGTACAATTAATAGTTGGTCATAAAGATATCAAGTGCGTGTTTAAAGGCATGCACTTAGCGTATTTTAGAGCATCAAAATGGTAGCTTCATTCCACCTGGTAATGATAAACCGCCTGTTAGTTTTGACATTTCTGATGATGCTTGAGTATCCGCTTTTGATTTTGCATCATGTACGGCTGCAACGATAAGATCTTCAAGCATTTCAACTTCAGAGGGATCGATAAGTGATGGATCAATCTTAATGCGCTTTAGATCACCTTTTCCAGTTACTGTAACTTTTACCATGCCACCGCCAGATGCCCCCTCAACTTCGACCGAATCAAGTTGCTTTTGCATGTCATCCATTTGTTTTTGTAGTTTTTGGGCTTGTTGTAACATTTGGTTCATTCCGCGCATATGGTATTCTCCGTTAGTGTTAAGGTTGAATTTGGAAATATTCTTAGAAAATTATTTAAGAATGGATCTTCTCGCGCTTGACTCAGACGCATTGTTAATGCTTCCTTTTGAGAGTCCGCAATTGAACGGCCAGAAATATCTGATGTAACGTTGATTATCCAGTCGATTTCTGTGTGTATTTTGAGAGCTGCTCTCAGTTGTGCAGGTAATTGACCTAGCCGAGCCATATCCATGTTCATATTGATTTCACCAATACGATAATTTGTGACGCGCACGTCATGAGTGAGATGCGCAGCAAGAAGTAGCTCACGCTTTTCATGAAAGAAATTGACAAGTGCCTCAAATGATTGCGGAAGATCAATGATGTTTTTTTGATTTACCTCAAGCACAACTGTTTTGGATTGATTCGCCGTAGCTGCAACTGGAGAGGAAGCTATGGGCGTTGAGGGAGGAGAAGAGGAGGGAATGCTGCCAGATGAATTTGGAGCACCACCATGGTTTCCGCCTGATGTCATTGTCTCTATAATTTTGTCAATAGATGGAAGGGTGCTTAAGTGACAAAAGCGCACAAATACCATTTGACATGCTTGCTTTTGAAGTGGGTTTTTTTGAATCTCTTCATAGCCTTTTGATAAGACTTGCCATGCACGAGCGAGTGAAGAAATACCTAGGTTTTCTAGCAGTTCCGTGCCGCGATTAAGTTCTTCCTGCGGCCAAGTTGGATCATTTTTCATTTTTGGTAGGGTTTTAAGGCAGGTAAGCCAGTAGATGGTTTCAAGTACTTCTTGCATCAGTAAAAGCGGATCAGCACCGTCATGAAATAGCGTGTCGGTTAGCGTAAGCAAATCATCTGTTTTGCCTTCAAAGAGATGTTTTAATACTGTAAATAAATGACCGCGATCGGTTGCGCCTAACATCTGGCGTACAAGATCTTCGGTGACTCCCTCACTATTATTTGACAGTGATAAGGCAATAGCTTGATCAAGCAATGAAAGTGCGTCGCGCATTGATCCGTCGCCCGCGCGTGCAATATGGCCAAGTGCTTCGTTGGAGGCTGTGATGCCTTCTTGTCGGCATAAATCAGCAATATATGTTAATACTGTTGCAGGTTCAATCCGCTTAAGGTCAAAACGCATGCACCGCGATAAAATTGTATCTGGAATTTTACGAATTTCAGTTGTTGCAAAAATAAATTTGACGTGGGCAGGTGGCTCTTCAAGTGTTTTAAGTAGCGCATTAAAAGCACTTTTAGACAGCATGTGAACTTCGTCGATGATGAATATTTTAAAGCGGCCTTTGACAGCTTTGTAACGTGCGGATTCAACGATTTCTCGGACATCATCAACCCCTGTTCTGCTGGCTGCGTCCATTTCGATAACGTCAAGGTGACGGTCGTCAGCGATGTCTTTACATGAAGCACATACGCCACATGGATTTGGGGTGATTGGTCCGTTGCCGTCTTCGCCAATGCAGTTGAGTGCGCGTGCGATAATACGGGCTGTTGTTGTTTTTCCGACGCCTCGGATACCATGGAGCAAAATTGCATGCGGAAGATGGTTTTGTTGGATAGCTTCGGTAAGGGTTGATTGAAGGAGGTCTTGCCCAACTAAGTCGGCAAGGCGCGTAGGGCGATAACGTCTGGCTAGTACTGTGTACGCTTTTTGAGTCATTCGATTACCAATTCATAAATGGTCGATTAATGCGTTGACCATCGGATTCTGCGGTGCACATGTACGAGTATACACTCCGTTCCTTAAACCTTAGTCGCCTATTACTCGGCCATTTCTGAAACAAATACTGTCTTATGGGCAGAGTAATTTTATGATCATTCAATCTAAATTTCAGTGGAAGATCACGCACATAACCCACGCTTGCTTGCTTCGGCTGCTTTCTTCCGAACCTGACCGGATTCACAAATAGACATGTCTATCTGCAGATCTTCCAATGGTACTATAACAAACCCAATGGAGAGGCGCTATAAAAAAGCGTGAACTAATTTGATATGGTTTGTTGCTATGAAATAGAGTATCTAATGCTTAGCGTGAGTATTTTCTTCTTTATTAATCACACGTGCTTCTGTGACCAACATAATAGGGATTCCATTACGAATAGGGTAGGCAAGACCGGCAACGTCACTAATAAGTTCTTCCGCTTTTTCATCATAAATAAGGCGTGTGCGCGTAACTGGGCACACAAGGATTGAAAGTAATGCTGGATCAGTGGGCATGATATAACTCAATTATTATTCCATATGGCCCCATTCTAGGGTAGATTGTGGACAACAACAAGCAGGAATAGTTTTATGGTAACTGTGATTTTTTCACTCGGTAGTAATGTTGGTAATCGTGAACATCACCTTGAGCAAGCGCGCGCTGGTTTGCAAGACTTTTTGATAGATTTTAAGGCATCACGTGTGATTGAAACGGCGCCTCAATATGTAATGGATCAGCCAGCATTTTTAAATCAAGTGGTTATGGGGAATACGAATATTGCTCCGGTTGAGATTGTTGTATTGACTAAAGCGTTGCAGCAGAAAATTGGACGCACAAAGACTTTTCAAAATGGCCCCCGCGAAATTGATATCGACATGCTGTATTATGATGACCTGGTTATTGACATGGATGATCTTGTTGTCCCTCATCCACGTCTTGCAGAGCGTTTATTTGTGTTAGAACCTTTGTGCGAGTTAGCACCTGATTGGGTGTGTCCTATTACGCATAAAAGTGTCCAGGTGATGTTGGATGAGTTTGTGTAATGTAAAAAATAGCTCTCTCTCTCTTAAAAGGAGATTAGTTTTTTGCCTCTTATACTTTTTTTCAGATTTAATTATGTTGACTATTAAAATATTGTACGTTAATAAATAAAATATAATGTATCTGTATTTATAAAGAATGTATTTATGAAAAATTTTATTAAGTGTGCGCTGTTGCTTTGTTTGAATGATGGAATTTGTTTTTCTGGATCGAATGTTCAGGGTTTTCATGGTCATTTTGGTTTCAGCGACAGCCACGAAAGTATTAATTCAGCCCTTATGTTGGTGCAAAATGAAAAGGCAGACGTTCACGCAAGGGCCGATATTGCTGTCCATATTTTATGCGATCCTGCATTGACTGCACACCACGAAACCATTGCTACTTTGGCGGTTGCGTTAATGCAAAATAAACAGGTAGATATTAATACAATGGTAGATATCACTTGCACCATTTTATGCAGTTATTCATTGACTGCGCACCACAAAACCGTTGCCCTGCTGGCTGTTACGTTGGTGCAAAATGAACAAATAAATGATGAGACAAGAGTCAAATTGGCTATTGCATTAGTGAAAAATGAACAGCTATATGTTGAAGAAAGAGTTGATGCACGAGGCAATTTTCAAACAATTTATAGAATCCATCCTGCATGGGATGTCCACCACTTACCCATTGTTCCTTTGGCGGTTACGTTGGTGCAAAATGAAAAAATAAACGTTGGTATAAGAGCCGACATTACTGCGAATATTTTATACAAGCTACCTTTCAATGTGCATCACAAAACCATTGTCCCGTTGGCGGTTGGGTTTGTGCAAAATGAACAGGTAGGCGTTAATACAAGAGCCAATCTTGCTGACGACCTTTTAATTTCAGGCATTTCATTGTTTGATGTGCCCCGCGAAACCATTGCCGACTTGGCGGTTGGGTTTGTGCAAAATGAACAGATAAGCGTTAATACAAGAGCCTGTCTTGTTGGTAAGCTTTTAAATACTTCCCCAATCGATGTAGGCCACTTAACCATTCTTCCTTTGGCGGTTGCGTTGGTGCAAAATGAACGGGTGGACGTTAATACAAGAGCCAAACTTGCTATGAATTTTATAGTCAATCGTGAGTTGCGCGAACACCATGAAGCCCTTGTCTCCTTCGCGGTTAAGTTGGCGCAAAATGAACGGGTTGACGTTAATACAAGAGCCAGTCTTGCTGGCAATATTTTAGCGCGCTTTGTATTAAATGTGGACATCGGAACCATTGCCCGGTTGGCGGTTGAGTTGGTGGGAAATGATGAGGTAGACTCTAATGGAAGACTCCGTCTTGCTGAAAATATTTTAGCCAAACCTAATCTGCACGAACACCATGGAGGCATTGCCCTATTGCTGGTGGAGTTGGTGCAAGATGAGCTGGGAGACGTTAATACAAGAGCCCGTCTTGCTTTTCTGTTGGTGCGAGATCCAGATGTAAACATTAACACAAGAGCCAATTTTGCTCTGGCTATTTTAGACTGTCCCGAATTGGCTGCACACCCAGACCACGAAACCATTGCCCCAGTGGCGGTTGCGTTGGCGCAAGATGCACAGGTAGACGTTAATACAAGAGCCCGTATTGCTGCCAAGATTTTAAACAATAGCACTTTCAATGTGCATTTCGGAGTCATTGCCCCGTTGGCGGTTACGTTTGTGCAAAATGAACAGGTACATGTTGATACAAGAGCCGATATTGCTGGCGTTATTTTAGACCTTCCCGCATTGACTGAGTACCATCCAAGAGCAAGAGCAGTATTGGAGTCACTCCAAGGACAAGAAGATGAAGATGATTCAGAAGATGAAGATTCGGGACAAATCCAAAATCCTGAAAACACAGACCAACAAAGATATACGTCAGTTGATCCTGAAGTTGAAATATCGTCAACAAATCAACATTTAGCACCGCCTGTATTGCCTTTGGAAGAATTTATGCGAGCATTATTTAGCTCTGCGGATGCAGATTTGTATATTGCCAATGGGCACGCGTGGACAATTGCGAATAGTGGAGCATTTGGTGCCTTTATGCAGGGTGGGGGATCTCGTTGGAGCAACGATCCACTCCACCCAAATAATATTGACGTAGATGCTGAAGGTTCAATCACTGTCACGTATAGGATCAGGAAGCAGAATAATGAAACATTTGACCTAATATTGACAAGAAAACCTGCGCAAGCAACAGCAGAAACGCAAGCAGAGACAGAAGAGATTCCCGGAAAAAGACAGAAGCGTTAGATCAATTTGTTGATGCACAAAAACACGGTTTATTCGGTAGTTATAATGTTAGCGATGGATATTGTTGTAGTCTAATTTCCATCTTGCACAATTTCATAAATCACGACAGAGAAGACATGTTTCTTGTCTGGCCTTTGTGTGAATTGATACCTAGCTGGGTGTGTCCTATTACGCATAAAAGTGTCCAGATGATGTTGGATGAGTTGGTGTAAAGGAAAATCGTATAAACACTTAGGCTGCCAAGCCTGAAAGGGATGAAGAAGGCTGATATAAATTCAGCAAGAATTTTCAGAGTTACTTTAAAAGAGGACATGACATTTTTGACAACTAGGTCCAATATCACATCCTCATGTTATTAATAAGCGTTTGCTTTTTATATCAATATCTAAAACAATGTTTTGTAAAATAAAAAGTATGTGACCCTATTTTACAAGGTGTCCTGCATCTTTATTTGCACTGAATCTGGAAAAAATGGCTTCTTCTATTTCTTTATCCAAAGCATCAATAAGCTGCGTAATAAGCGCATGCATTATAATCTTCTTTTCGCTATCAGACATGTTTGAAGGCGCATATTTGTGAGTTGCAACTTTTGCTTCAACATAGGATAAAAGCGCACTGTTTTTATCGAGGAAATTTATCATAACGCTAAGCTTGCCATCAAGTGCTTCTCCATTTCCTGCGTCAGGAACTTTAGTTATGGATGCTTCTCGTACGGTGATTTGTGCTACTCCCTCTTGGTTAACAGGAAGTAATCTAACCTTAGCCCACTTTTCAATTCCTTGTACTAATGTTTTCGAAAACAATTGGTCTGATTCTGGCGTTTTAGAATAAACATTGAAGTCTTGAACCACAGTAATGGAATTTGCATTAATTGGTATCTGTGATTTTTTCTCATACTTTGAGTCAATGTCCGTTACCCTGTTGCAAGCGGTTGCTAGCAGGCTTAACGCTAATATTATTAAACATGATTGTTTTTTCATTATTTAATTCCTTTGTTCTATTTTTATATTAATATTTATTTTTATAAAAATGTTTGTAAATGAACTATGGGCGCTATGAATGTTTTTGTCAACGACGATGAATGAGCTTTCTCTTATTGGTGGAAAGATCTCAGATTTTTATTTAAACTATTTTTGCTGTATATATTTTTCTATTAAAATGCACAATTTTGAAAAAAAATAGATTGATTCTTTGATTTTAGAAGATTGGAAAATTCTTTAGGGGATGTTCAGGAAGCAGCGTTAATGCGAAAATGTACACACCCATCATAAACCAATCTTTTGCTCACGATGGGTATAGTTCCTATTTTACCCCACGCCAAATGCGACGCATGGTTGCATAAAACAAACCGGTCATGAGAAGTAAATACAAAAATACTTTAACGCCTAGCTGTTTTCGCGCTTCCATTTCAGGTTCAGCTGCCCATGCTAAAAATGTAACAACATCTTTTGACATTTGATCAACGCTTGCAACGGTGCCATCACTGTATGTGACTTGTCCATCGCGAAGGGGTGGTGCCATTGAAATTTCGTGACCTGGGAAGTAGGCATTATAATAGCGTCCAGCATCAATGGTTTTACCTCCAGGTGGTTTTACGTATCCCGTTAATAAGGCGTGTATATAGTCAGCGCCGCCAACGCGTGCTTTCACAATTAATGATAAGTCAGGTGGTAACGATCCATTGTTTGCGGCACGTGCAGCATTATCATTAGGGAAGGGACCTGCCATCGCATCTTTAGGTAGTGCGGGACGTTCAAACATTTTTCCTTCAGTATTTGGACCGTCTTGAACCATGCGTTCTGCGGCGAGCGCTTTAATAGCAGCTTCTGAAAAGCCAAGAGCATTTAAATTACGGTAAGAAACACGCTTGATTCCATGACAAGCTGCACAAACTTCTTTATAAACTTGAAAGCCACGTTGCAATTGATCGCGTTTGAATACACCAAAAAGACTACTGAAAGTCCAATCAACTTTGGGTGATGCTGGTGCTTGATGTGCTTCGCCTGCGTGCGCATTAGAGACAAAAACCTGGCTGCTAAAACAGCAGGTTATTAAAAGCAATGAAAGAGTTATGCGAGTTGTCATAAAATAAATGGGTACGTGTGTTTGGTTGTATTTAAAAAAAGTTTAGCAAATTTATAAAATAAATGCTTTTGAAAAATAGAATTATTAACTGGAGTGATGATAGGCATCAGCAAAACAAGCGAATTTTTAGTGAATTTTTGCATTCATAGTTGCAATCACAGAAATACAAAGCATAAAGTGTAATATGTCTGTCGAATTTTAGTAAAAGCTTTTTACTTTGTGAAAATTAACTGCCCCCACTGTCAATGCGCTTATGATCTTGAGCCTGTTAAAATGCCTAGCCCAAAATATAATGCTACGCATGAGTCATGGGGTTGGAAATTTGAATGTGCTGCGTGTGATCATCAGTGGTGGTTAAAGCTTGTGAATGAAAATTCCAGGGTTGCTCGGCACGGCGGTGTGTATAATGGCCCTATAGATGCTCGTTTTTATGATAATCACTACCAGAATGTAAGAACAGGCACTTCTGGCAAGCAAAATAATAGTAATGGGTTTTCAGACGCAGATGAAGTCAAGAACCTTCCGATCGTTGTGCCCAAGCGAAATAAAGAGCGTGTTGAACGACTCGTGCCACCACCATTGCCAAGACAGGGGGTTGACGCATATTTTAACCGTCGTCGACAAGAATCGTCATTCTTGTTTTGGGTGTCTGTTCTTGTGTTGTCGATTGTTTTGGCTGGGATTGTTTATAACTATCGTGATGCCTTTTATCAAAAATGGAAAAATATTCAACAACAGTATTCGCTGCAAATGTCTGCAATGTCTTTGCCACTTACTGTTAAAAAAGTTCAGTGGGATAAGGTTGCCATGCCTGATGGGAGTGTAAAAGTGTCCGTTGTTGGTGAAGTGTGGAATAAAAATAGTGTCGTTTCACGATTGAGACCTCTTCATATGTCGGCGTGGGGGCTTTGTAACCCTGCTGATCAAAAATCACCCCGATGTTTGATGGGGGGAGCTTTTTATGATTTTAAGAAAGCAACTATTTTGCCAGAAGAACATTTGCCTTTTCAGACGTCTTGGGTCTTGCCAAAAGGAAGCAATGTGACAGGAGTGGATGTGACATTGCAATAAAATACTATTGTGAAGTAAAATTACTTAAGTCAATTTAAAATCGATTTCTTACTGTTTTTAGCCTAAATTAGAGATACCTTCGTTTTCCATTAACTAAAAATGTGTTATAGTCCTATCAAAGCGATTAGTTGGAGAAAAATTATGAGCAAAAAAAAATCAACGATTTACCCTGTACTTCCCCTGCGTGACATAGTGGTTTTTCCACATATGATTGTTCCTTTGTTTGTGGGAAGACAAAAGTCAGTAGCCGCACTTGAAAAAGTAATGCGGGGTGAAAATAAGCAAATTCTATTGGTAACTCAAGAAAATCCATCAAAAGATGATCCTAAAGCAGATGAGCTCTATACGGTTGCAACGCTTGGTAATATCATTCAGCTTTTAAAATTGCCCGACGGCACGGTGAAAGTGTTGGTGGAAGGCCTCAGTCGCATGAATGTTCTGGCATATCATGATGATGGTCAGTATATGGATGCAACGGCTGAGCCTCTTGTTGAATCGTTGAATTATACGCCTGAACTTGAAGCAATGCTACGAACTGTTGTGAGTGAGTTTGAGCAATACATTAAAATGAACCGAAAAATTCCGCCAGATGTACTTGTTGGTATTCATCAAATTGACGATCCTGCAAAGCTTGCTGATACGATAGCGTCCTACTTCACACTTAAAATTAATGAGAAGCAGGAACTATTAGAAACAGTTGATGTGAATGAGCGCCTTGAAAAAGTATTAAACTTTATCGAGGGTGAATCCACGATTATGGATGTTGAAAATAAAATACGCACGCGTGTAAAAAAACAAATGGAGAAAACCCAGCGTGAATATTATCTGAACGAGCAATTAAAGGCCATCAATAAAGAATTAGGCGATGGTGAAGAAAGCCGTGATGAATTGGCTGAGCTTGAGGATAAAATTAAAAGGCTAAAGATGCCTAAAGATGTTCATGTGCGTGCAGCCAGCGAATTAAAAAAGCTTAAAATGATGAATCATTCGTCAGCGGAAGCAACTGTTATTCGAAATTATTTGGATTGGCTTACATCAATTCCATGGAAACAAAAGAGCAAAATAAGAAAAGACCTTGTTCAAGCTGAAAAGATACTTGATGATGACCACTATGGTTTAGATAAAGTTAAAGAGCGTATACTTGAATATTTAGCGGTTCAATCACGTGTTGGAAAAGTTAAAAGTCAGATCTTGTGCTTAGTTGGGCCACCTGGTGTTGGTAAGACATCACTTGGTAAGTCGATGGCAAAAGCAACTGGACGCAATTTTGTTCGCATATCCCTTGGTGG
>JANRCF010000032.1 GCA_030727085.1 Alphaproteobacteria bacterium
AACAACGATTAATTGTGGCTCTATTTTTTCTATTGGATAAATACCAATAAGACCCTTTAATTTTAAATTAGATATAAATATACGCCAGTTCTGAGGCAACTTTGACAAAGCCTTTGAGACGCTTGTTGTGTCTGCTTCAAAATCAAATCGAATAAGTTGTGGTTCTTTACGCATATTAATCCTTAATATTTTTTTATTTACCCAGCATAGCGCGGAACGTCAGTGTTTGGAAACCCCCACCCCATATGCTGACCACCATCAAGTGCAATCATTTGCCCAGTAAGGCTATTTGTATTTAAAATAAATTCTATTGTATTCCCAAAGTCATACAGTGCAGTAGGCGTTTTCAAAGGAATTTGCGCAACACTATCATCAAACTGTTTTTGTGTTTGATTAACATTAGGAAGCGTTGGGCCTGGGCCAATTGCATTCACACGAATCAACGGCGCCAATTCAAGGGCTAATATTTGGGTCACTGCCCATAAAGCTACTTTGCTAACCGAATATGTTAAAAAGTGAGACGTAAGATTCCACACACGTTGATCAATAATATTAATAATGTTACCAGTGTGCACCTGAGCATTTAGAGATCTCAACTCATTTACAAACGCTTTGGCGAGAAATAACGGTGCCTTTGCATTTACATTATTATGAAAATCCCAACTCTCAGGCTCTACAGAGCTAAGTGTGTCATATTCAAACGTAGACGCATTGTTAATTAAAACATCACAATAGCCAAATTGATTTACAACAGCAGACATCAATCTTGGAAGCGAATCAATATCATTAAGATCAGCTTTAAAAGACTTTATTATTTGGTTTGGATAGCAGTCCGATAAAGCTTGGACTAGATCTAACGCCTCTGGTTCCGAGGTGTTGTAATGGATAGCGACATTATGCCCTTTTGCAGCACATTGCTCTGCAATAGATTTCCCAATGCGTTTTGCTCCGCCCGTCACCAATACTACTGTCACTAAAATCTCCTGAACACTTTATGGCCAACCGTTTCATATTATACCATTAACCAAAATGAATGAGTACTGGGGATTCTAGATTCGAGCATCGTAGTATACTAAAATACATGGGAAGCGCAGATAAAAAAAACACTGAATTAATAATTTATTTTGAGAATTGGTATAGTATACGCACAAAAAAGGGCAACCTCTAGTTACAGAGAATGCCCAAAAGTATGAAATCAGCAAATTTGCTTTACGCTGCAACCTCAGAGGCTTCTGCTGCTGCTTGACGACGCACGGCTGCTTCTTCATCAGATTGCGCGACGATAACGCCAATCAATAAAGAAACTTCAGGGTGCAAAACAAGACGAACCTGGTGGATGCCAAGATTCTTGATTGGTGTAATAATCTGAACTTGCGAACGATTCACCGTATAACCAGCGGCAGTCAAACCTTCTGAAACGTCTTGTGAACGAACAGAACCATATAAATGTCCAACTTCACTGGCTTGACGAATAACAACGATTTGAACGCCTTCCATTGTTTTAGCAACAGATTCAGCTTCAGAACGAAGTTTCAAGTTTGTTGCTTCTAATTGAGCTTTTTGCTTATCAAAGAAAGCGACGTTGTCACGTGTAGCGCGAAGTGCTTTTTTCCGTGGCAACAAAAAGTTTCGTGCGTAACCTGGCTTTACTGTAACAACTTCGCCCATTTGGCCAAGATGCTCAACACGTTCTAATAAAATAATTTTCATGTAATGAATTCCTCGCCTTAACCGTTAACGTATGGCATAAGAGCCAAGAAGCGAGCACGCTTAATTGCTAAAGACAACGCACGTTGGTTTGTTGCTGATACAGCACTAATACGGCTTGGTACCATTTTTCCACGTTCAGATACAAATTTGTTCAAAACACGAACATCTTTGTAGTCGATTTTCATCGCATTCGCGCCTGTAAATGGGCAAGTCTTACGACGACGGAAAAATTGGCGTCTCATTGATGGACGAGCACCGCCCTCTGGAATTTCTGGTATTTGATCAGTCATAATATTTTCTTAAACCTCTTCCATTATTTCCATATCATCAGTATTACTGCGTTGATCATCACGGTAGTGACGACTTTGCATTAATGTTGATGGCGCATTGTCTAGTTCTTCAACGCGAATTGTTAAATAACGAAGAACGTCCTCGTTCAAATTCATTTGACGTTCCATTTCTTTAATCGCATCCGCTTGTACAGCGATGTTCAAAAGAATGTAATGTCCTTTTTTATTTTTCTTAATAGGGTAAGCAAGTGAGCGCAAACCACAAAATTCGGTTTTGCTGACTTCGCCACCATGGGCTTTAATAATACTTGTATAGTGTTGCGCCAAAGTTTCTACTTGATTTGACGTAACATCCTGCCGTGCTATAAACACGGTTTCGTAAAAACGCATAACTGCTCCTTCCGGTTGTTAACTTGATAACGACAAGCCACAGTGCAAAACTAGCTTTGCACAAGGGAGTTCATCGAACTTAGAGAGTTTAACTTATTACCTTGCAAATGTAAATGGAAAACCAGCCCTATTTTTTACAGGCGCATTCAACCTCACTAAAGCACTTGCAAAAGTCAGCAATACAGCAGAAAATCTTGTAAAGACATACACAATAAAAGGTTACTTCATGTTTAACGAAATTACCCCCCAAACATTAAACGAATGGATGAGTGCATCAGATGTTATTTTGATCGATGTGCGCGAGCCAAATGAATTTGATCATGAACGAATTAAAGGTGCTGTCCATGCCCCCCTTTCAACAGTCGCATTTGATCAGCTTAATTTAAAAGATAAAAAGCGCATTGTGTTTCAATGCCGTTCGGGAAAACGAAGCCAATTAGCATGCGATAAAATCGCAGACGATATTTCAGATGAGATGGAACTTTATTCGTTGGAAGGCGGCATTCTTGCATGGAAAGAAGCAGGGCTTCCTGTCCTATCAGGAAAGGCAACAGCGCCTATATGCCAAGGAATGAAATGTCCACTATCATTCCCAACATGTTTGCACCGCCTATGCTTTATGGCAGGGATCTCTATTTTTATAATAATGGCACTCACGGCCACAGTTAGCACAAATTTCGTTTGGGGATTTGTGGCGCTTGCGCTTACATTAATGGGTGCAGCCTTTAAAGCAAAATAGATAAAGCCCATGACACCTGACCAGCCAGCAGAGCAACCGATCGATCGACTTGCACGTGGTATTAGTATAATCCGTGATGTCGTTCGCACGCTTACATCAGATGCTGGTGTATACCGCATGCTTAATGAAAAAGGAGATATCCTTTACATTGGCAAAGCAAAGAATCTAAAAAAACGTGTGGTTGCCTACACCCATATCGATAAATTACCCAATCGTTTGCAACGTATGGTGTCTGAAACAATCACAATGGAGATTGTCACGACACATACGGAAATTGAGGCTCTTTTATTAGAGGCAAACCTTATCAAACGTTTACAGCCACGCTATAACGTACTGTTAAAAGACGACAAATCATTTCCCTATATTCTAATCACCAAAGACCACCAATACCCCCGCGTATTAAAGCACCGCGGCCTGCACACTATTGCGGGTGATTATTATGGCCCATTTGCAAATGTGGCCGCCGTTGATGAAGCCATTTTAGTTGTACAGAAAATTTTCAAAATCCGAAATTGTACTGATACCTATTTTAGCAATCGTGATCGTCCATGCTTACAGTATCACATCAAACGCTGCACGGCGCCGTGTGTTAAGCGGATTGATGATATTACGTATAATGATTCGGTGCAGCAGGCTAAAAATTTTTTGATTGGCAAAACGGATATTGTTCAAAAGATATTAGCTGACAAAATGGTTATCTTAAGTGATGCTATGGAATTTGAAAAAGCGGCACAAGTACGCGATACACTAAAATTAATGACAGACATTCAATCGCGTCAACGTATAAACATTAGCGGCATTCGTGATGCAGACATAATCGCCATTGTCAAAAAAAATGGAATGACCTGCGTTCAGGTGTTTTTCTTTCGTTATGGACAAAACTTTGGCACAGCATCGTTCTTTTTAGCGCATGCACAAGATGAAACAGAATCAGCAAGCCTTGCTGCATTCATCACCCAGTTTTACCAAGAGCGCCCCCCTGCCCCATTAATTCTGTTAAACCATGATCTTGATGATCGTGAACTAATTCAAGAGGCATTAGCCGGCTTACATGAATGCAGGCTTAACGTAGAGATTCCAAAGCAAGGGCTAAAAGCAGAACTTATCGAGCACGCTGTTCAAAATGCAACAGATGCCATTGATCGAAAAGTAACTGATTCGGATAACCTCAAAAAAATGTTCGAAGGAATTCAAGCACTGTTTGACCTACCAAAGGTGCCCGAACGCATTGAAATTTATGATAATAGTCATTTGCAAGGCTCCCATGCC
>JANRCF010000033.1 GCA_030727085.1 Alphaproteobacteria bacterium
CAACTCGCGTTCGACAGTCGACTACTTTTCCCATCTCTAGCCTAGAAAGTATTGGTAACGCCGCATTAGGTGCTTCGAAATCACTTGCTCCATAACACTGAATGTTTACAAATGAAATGAACATAATTACGCAAAACAAACTTATTTTGCAGATGCACTTTGCATCTTTCTTAATAAAAACCAATTACAAATCCCTTTTATTTTTTAAATACAAAATAAAGATAATACAAACCAAATATAAAATCAACACATAAATATTTACAGACAATGCATACACATATAATCAAACTGTAGAAAAATCAATAAAAATAGTGTACAATTTTACACAATGGTATCATAATATTAGGGCATGTCATGCATCTGTGGATTCGGCTCTATCTCAAGTGGAATGGACAATTGATTGGTGCTGACCCCTACGGCAACCAATATTACCAAGAAAAAAAGTACTCACCTAAACGAAGGCAACGTCGTTTTGTGCTTTATAAAGGAACAGAAGAGGCAAGCAAAGTCCCTCCCCTTTGGCACAGTTGGCTCCATTACACAACGAATGATGTACCAAACGATAACGGGCCTGTGCTAACCTCTAAAACAATACATATACCAAACCTCACAGGAACGCCTTTAGCGCATAATCCAAAAACATCGCATGTTACCAGCGATGGACACTTAAAAAAGCCGGACTATACGGCATGGAAACCAACACACTAATGCAACAACCTATTTCTCTTAGCGTAGAGGCCGATGATATTGGCCTTAGACTCGATCGTTTTCTAAACGCACATTTTCCTAATGAAAGCCGCTCACGCGTGCAACAGTGGCTCGAGCAAGGTTGCCTCGTTCGTGGGGAATCACCTTTTGGTCAGGCAAGCTATAAAGTCAAAGCGGGTGAAACCTATTTACTTACCCCGCCGGAACTTGAAGAAACACATATCATCGCACAAGATATTCCAATTGACATCATTTATGAAGATGATGACATTCTTGTCCTTAACAAGCCTGTCGGACTTGTCGTCCACCCAGCACCAGGGCATAAGGATAGCACGCTTGTAAATGCGCTTTTGGCACATTGTGGTGATAGCCTGTCAGGTATTGGTGGCGTTAAGCGCCCCGGGATTGTTCACCGCCTTGATAAAGACACAAGCGGCCTTATGGTCGTTGCAAAAAATGATTATGCCCATAATGCATTAAGTGCCCAATTCCACCCCGATGCACAAACGTTAGAAAAAACGCTTGTACGTCGCTACAAAGCTCTTGTGTTTGGAAAACCTGCCCGCACAACACTCACCCTTGAAGACAATATTGGACGCCACTCCAGCAATCGCCAAAAGATGGCTATCCTTAAATATAGCGGTGGCAAGAAAGCAATTACTCATATAACGCTTGATGACACCTGGACTTTAGATGGCATTTCAACACCAATAAGTCTTTTGGATTGCCATCTTGGCACTGGGAGAACACATCAAATTCGTGTGCATTGCCAATCGATTAATTGCCATATCATTGGTGATCCATTGTATGGAAAATCGCAATATCAACGTTTAAAAAACATGCCAGAAGTCATTCAGATTTTTTCACGGCAAGCACTGCACGCGTATCGATTATCATTTATTCACCCAACGACTGGGGATTTATGCGATTTTACGTCTGAGCTGCCAGCGGACATGGAGGCAATGATAGAAGTTTTGCGTGCGAGCTAAAAATTAATCCCCGTCCCCTAATAAATGCACTAATGCCCTGTTAATTGAATCAATTGATGCTTGATCTGAAACATCAAAAATATCTGGCGCATTCTGTTTAGCAAAATCAAGTAATTTTGCATGCGTTATGCTACTTACTATAAATGTATCCGTATCATCAATATATGGCTTCATTTTTCTTGCGCATTCTTCCTCTTGGGCAATTTCAAAAGTGATCTTACTAATCTGTTTTTTGTTAGCAGATAATTGTTTTTTATATTCACTCCACATTATTCTTTTATACGCCCTTAAATTTTCAGGATCAAATCCACTTAGATTTTTCAAATCAGTATTTATGACTTCTTTCCTTAACGCCAAATCTTCAGAATTTTGCTGAGCAATCAATAGCATCTCTCTTTTCTCCTCAATACTCTTATCGATTTTATTATAACGCGCTTTAAAATCATAATGTGCGACTTGCATGCGCTTTTGAGAGCGACCTCCTTCATAGGTTCCACAATTAACACAAATCCGTGTTTCTTTACTAATTTGATCTAGCAATGCAGTCATCTGCGGTTTAAATTGCATGCAATAATAGCCAGAGCGGTCTTCTTCTACAGATTCGGACGAAAAAGAAATATCTGAAAAAAAACTTAGGAAGAAAGAAAAGTAAATTACAAACATCACAAAAAAACACCTTCACAAGAAATTAAAAACTAAAATATATGCATTAAGAGAAAAAATCAATCCTTCCTTACTTCTTGTTTTACCTCGACCATGCTCCCCGCAGAGCGTCTAAAGTAAAGCCCAGCGATAGTAGCACCTTTAAAGCCAGGTTTCATTAATTGCTGGCAAACCTGATCTATTGCAGCGTCAGGCGGCGCATAAGAAGCTAACGATAATTGCCTGATCACATGCACTAAAATACGTTTCTGCAGTACGACATGCTGCGCCTGAAATGCCTTTAGAGAAAATCGACCCAACGCGTAAGTGCTAAAAAACATCGCTACGCTTTCATCTAAGAAATCATCAATCGTTTGCAGTTTTTTAATACTCGTTGCAATAGTATCAGGCGCCAAAAGCCCCTGCTTATATAACCCCTCGAGCGCTTTTCTAAGCCTGACTCGCTCAAACGTATCATTTGCATTACTAGGGTCATCACACCACTCACATTCGAAAGCCTCAAGCGTTTCAATTAAACGCGTTTTAGAGATACTCAATAATGGCCGTACCAACTTACCGAATGGCATCGTGCGCACAGCTTTCATCGACGACAATCCCTTTAAACCGGACTGATGAGCAAGTCGCATAAAAAACGTTTCAATTTGATCATCTTGATGATGTGCTGTTAGCAAGGTTGACACATTATTTTCCTGGCACCACCGCCCTAGCAGGTCATAACGCGCGTTACGTGCACGTTCCTGAATTTTTGTTTGTGGAATCGCATCATGCCCCCACATACATGTTTCGTGGCTGACGCCCTTTGTAGTCAGCAAATCATGCACCCATTGCGCTTCATCAGCAGAATTACTGCGAAGCCCATGATCTACAGTTATCGCTGTCATTTGTAAACCGTAGGTATCTGCATAGCGCTTCGCAAGCAATGCAAGCGCTAAACTATCCGCGCCCCCTGAAACCGCTACTGCAAAGGATGTCTTTAATAAAAAAGGAGCCATAAGCCCCTCAAATTCAATATCGGTTATAAACACTTAAACCACCATAAACCTGCGTCATCACAGTCTGTCTCGACAAAACGTTTAGCGAAGGCGGAAGAAGTCGCGAACGATGCGATGACCCAAGGCATGCTAGATTGCCACGCATCAAAAATGCTCGCAATGACGTAAGAAAAGTACACAAAACTATAAATGACTCAAGAAACGTTCTGCCTCTAATGCCGCCATACATCCCTGCCCTGCCGCCGTAACCGCTTGCCTAAACACTTTATCTTGCACATCACCAGCCGCAAACACACCTGGTACAGACGTTTCTGTACTGTTGGGTTTCGTCACAATGTAGCCCTCTGAATCTAAATTCAGCTTTCCTTTAAACAAACTACTTGCCGGATCGTGACCAATTGCCACAAAAAGCCCATCAACATCAATTCTTTTAATTTAACATGTCACCCTATCATTCAAAATAAGATGAGTCAAGGTTGTCGGATTTTCACTTCCACATACTTCATGAACATCAGCATTCCAAATAACAGAGATTTTTGAATGTGCAAAAAGACGGTTTTGTGCAATTTGCTCAGCACGCAAACGGTCCCTTCTGTGAATCAACGTAACGTGTTCCGCGTGATTCGTAAGATAGATCGCTTCTTCAACCGCTGAGTTTCCCCCACCAACAACAGCAACACGCTTACCACGAAAGAAAAAGCCATCACAGGTTGCACATGCCGAGACACCAAATCCACGGAATTTTGTTTCAGATTCCAGCCCCAACCAACGCGCCTTTGCACCCGTTGCAATAATAACCGTATCAGCTATAACCACATAACCATCTTCAGTTATTGCCTGAAATGGGTGCGTTTTAAAATCAACACTCATAATCGTATCTTCAATCATCTGCGTGCCAACATGTTCAGCTTGCTTTCGCATTTCATCCATCAAAAATGGCCCTTGGATCACTCGGCTAAACCCTGGGTAATTTTCAACATCCGTTGTAA
>JANRCF010000034.1 GCA_030727085.1 Alphaproteobacteria bacterium
CTGCAGTAACTATCCTTAATGGTCATGTACTACGTGATGCAGATATGATGTCATTTGGATATCTAAATTATATCAATCGCTTGTTAGCTGAATATTTATCTCGGACTCACGGTTCTGATGGGGCGCTTAAAGATTTATATAGCAAAGATCATGATATATATAACACGCCTCAATTTATAGGCAGTTTGAGTGGCTTTAGTATTCCTGCAGAAAATGAAGCGCATGAGTTGGCTTCAATGTTAGGAGAAGTTTCTAAAGTTAATAACCGTGTAGACACGCATATTGCACTCACTCATGTGTCAAAAACAGCACTTATTCCCTTCGATGCTATGATCGAAAGCTTAGCGTTTGGTATAAATGGTCAAAATTATGCCTTTGGCTTTATTGGTGTTGGGACAAATCCTGCATTGACTTATGATGGGGTGGAAGCAGATAGTGGCTCGACTTGGCAGCACGATAAAAGGCATGTAGTTGGAATGACGTATAATATAGATGAAATGGCTCAATTCAAAGAATTAATGGAGGTTGATTACCAAAATCCATCTGTGCAATATATAATGTATGAATATTTTCATGAAGGTAGTTATTGGAAGTTTCCTGAATTTTGTGCTTTAATTTGTGAAAGCGGAATGAGCAAATTTCGTGAAAGATTTGATGCTAACTCTGCTGGGTCGCACGTCGTGGTGGATGCTGAATATTTAAAAAAGAAAAGAGATGGCGTCGGTTTTGATAATACATCTGCTGCAAGTAGATTGGAAGGATACAGGTCTTTTGTTCTTGAAGGGTATGCACCCATCCGTCCTAAAGCCCAACTTTTCTTAGATCAGCTAAAGTAACTTTTGATTAAAAAAACCTGGCTGTTAAACTCAGTGAATGAAAGGCGTTGTTGGATTTGATTAAATAGGTCTTACAACGCCTTTGTAGCTTCCGCAAGCCATACCTTAACATGCTCATTAAGATAGGGCGCCAGATGTGCATACACATGCGCATGATAACTGTTCAGCCAATCAATTTCATCATGTGTTAATAATTTTTTCTTAATCAGCTTTCGATCAATAGGGGCAAGGGTAAGTGTTTCAAAACCTAACTTTGTTGATTCACTCTCTGTTGCTGGTGCAATTTCAACAACGGCCACAAGGTTTTCGATGCGAATGCCATATTCATCTGTTTTATAGTAACCAGGTTCATTAGATATAACCATTCCCGGTTTAAGGATTGTGCGATGGATTGATTTTGAAATAATGCCATAGAGGCCTTCATGTACATTGAGAAAACTGCCCACACCATGGCCTGTGCCGTGGTTATAATCTAATCCAACTTGCCATAAAAATTGACGCGCGAGTGTATCTAGTTGTGTGCCACTTGTACTGGGTGGAAAGATCGCTTGTGCAACAGCAATATGCCCTTTAAGCACGCGTGTAAAACGATCACATTGTTCAGCAGTTGGTTTTCCGATCGTAATGGTGCGTGTAACGTCGGTTGTGCCGTCAAGATATTGGGCGCCAGAATCAACCAATAATATGCCATGCTTGATACGTGCGTTTGTTTCTTCTGTTGCACGGTAGTGGACAATAGCACCATTAGGGCCAAAACCTGCAATGGTTGGAAAACTAAGACTATGAAATAATTTTTGTTCTTTACGGCAATTTTCTAAATAGTTTGCTGCATCAATTTCTGTGAGACCGCCTTTCGGGGCTTCTTCGGATATCCACGCTAAGAAATTAACTAAGGCAACGCCATCGCGGCGATGTGATTGTCTGAATCCTTTTAATTCTGTTGGATTTTTAATTATACGTAGTGGAAGGCAAGGGTCAGTTAAAGGAATAAGGGTGTTATTTCCTTGATTCAAAAATGAAATCAATGCAACAGGGGTTTTGGCTGTATCAAAAATTACGGTTTTTTTGGTAATTTTATTTGTTATAAAAGATTCACACATAGTTAGGTCGTAAAATGTTACGTCAGGAGACAGTGAGTCTTTAATCTGCTGTGGAATCTTAGTTAAGTCAGCAAAAACATCCATGCTGCCATTTTTATAAAATAGGCCATACATATTGGCAATCGGTGTGAACTCTAAATCAAACCCGCGAATGTTGAGTAACCAATTGAGCGATTCAGAATTACCAATAAGAAGAGTATCTGCTTTTTTTTGCTTGAGTAAGTTTGTTAATTCATCGCGCTTTTGCAAAAAAGAAAGCCCAGCCTGCTTTATGTCATGTAAGAATGCAGGTTTAGTTTGTGTCTTTGGGCGATCAAGCCAAATTGAATCAACCAGATTGCATGGTGTCGGTTTAAGTTCAAAATGTGTTTCTTTTGCCCGTGTTTGCCATGTTTTAAGTTCAGTGAAATTGAAAAGCCACGGGTCATATAGCACAACTGCATTAGCGGGAATATTAGCAGCCGTCCATGTATCACGTTGATCAATAGGTAGGCCTTCAAAAAGTGTGGAATCAATTTGATTTTTTACCTGTAGAGTGTACCTGCCATCGACAAAAACGGCTGCTTTTTCAGTTGTGACAATTCCAAAGCCAGATGAACCATCGAATCCCGTTAACCAAGCGAGCCGTTCATCAGGCGCGGCGCGATATTCATTTTGAAACGCATCACTGCAAGGTACTAAAAATGCGTATGCCTTTTCTTTTTTGAGTGCTTGGCGGAGGAATGTTAGTTTATCATTTGTGTTCACGGACATATTCTTTGAAAGTAGGCGCTAGCACGACATTAAAGTAGATTATTTGGTCGCACAAGATCTCTTGTAAATATCAGCCCATTTCAGATTAATTTATCATAATTTTATTGCACTGAGCATGTGAATTGATTATATTTTCTTGGTTGTAAGTTTTAAAAAGATGCCGAGAAACATTTTTTAATAATAAAGTATAAGGTATTTTTATTGTATGTTGTTTAGAAATTTTTTTGTCGGTTTGTGTGTGCTGACATACTCTCTTGCTTCGTTCTGCATGGGAGAAGAGAGAAGTGAAAGGTCATCACCTTTTGCTGACGCTGTAATGTTTTTGGAAGAATTTTTTTATTTAGAGGAAAAGCCTACCGAAAGTTTAAGGGGAAATGTATCTGGTCTTTTATCAACGAGCGATCCCTCGAAATTAAGAGAGCTTATTTGCGAGCTTGATGAGCGAGATCGTCTTTTTTTTGATTATGATGAAGTGTTATTTACTTCAGATTCGGATCGTTCTGGATTTACTAATTTTAGAATTACACACAGTGATATGTGTGAACTATTTCATACTGCAAAAGAAAAAACACACGTATACATTCTGTCTGTCGGAAATAATTATGCTTACGAAGGTTCTCAGTTTGGAATGTATGGCACAGCCATTGCTGAGCCCTCAAAAGGCGCGACGATTGGTAGTTACATTAATCCCTTGCCTAATGAAAATGATTTAGCTGGATTAAATCCATTTATTGTTCCTATCGCTAGTGGGGGAGCAGTTCGTGCATGCATTGATTTTTGCAAATGTCCAAAGGAGTCTTCAGATGAACCATTTTTATCTATTTATCCAACTCTAGGAGCATTCCATGTAGGACGTGCATATTGGTGTCCAGATTATTCTTGGCATAAAACTAAAAATGAAGAAATTGAGAGAGTATTGAGTGCAAGTGGATGTAGTGATGATGAACTCTATATTCTTAGATATTTATACGCTAAAGTGCCGCTTAAGGCTAAGATAATGAAAACTATTTTAATGTATCTCTCTGGGACGGGGGATTCCGCAGTGCCCCGTGATATTTTATTTGTTGATGATAGCCTTCTTAATTGTAAAGCATTTCTTTATTATGTGCGTGAACTAAAACGTTTTGGTTTTTTTACAGGAAATGTAAAAGTAGTACATTTAACAATTCCTCATAACAGGGATAACTTTATTGAAAATCTAGCAATTGAAGAAGTTGAAATGGCTTTTAGCCGCTATAGATAAAATATAGCAAATTAGTTGAAATTCACCTGATATGGCAAATCACCTATAATATGAGCATGAATTTTCCGTCATCACGAGCCTCTTAGGAGGCGTGATAATCCAGAAAAATTGGCACTGGATAGGACACGACTCTGCAGAGTTCGTTGTGACGGATATGCGCCCAAATTAAAGTTGGACAGCTTACTTATTTTTCATTAATGATTCTATACAGTTTCGTCAACTGTTCTTTCGGCTTCAGCTGTGCTTGCTGCAGGCGCTTTGCTCACACCAACCATTGCGGGGCGCAATAGGCGGTCATGCAGTAAATATCCATCTTGCATAATGTTAAGAACGGTGCCAGCTGGGTGATCAGTACTTTCAATTTCAAACATAGCTTGGTGATGGTTTGGATCAAATTTTTCATGAAGTGGTTGTAATCGTTTGATGTTATGGCGTTCAAGTGCTGTATCAAGTTCTTTAACAATCAATTCCACACCAGTGATAAGACTTTTGATGTTGCTTGTAAGTTGGTCATGATCTTCTTTAGCGCATGCATCAAGTGCGCGGCGTAAGTTATCTGCAATACCAACAACGTCACGTGCCAAGTTGGACGGCGCATAGCGAGTCGCGTCTTCTTTTTCACGTTGCCCGCGCTTGCGAATATTTTCAGTTTCAGCAACCGCACGAATCCATTGATCTTTCATTTCGGCAAGCTGTTGTTCCAGCGTTGGTTCTAATGTGATAACTTCTGCGTCATGCGTTTCTTCTTCAGATGTGGTTTGTTCATTATCCATAGCTTCTTGAGCAATTTTTTCTTCATTATGTGTAGTCATATTAATCCCATTTTGTTTTGATAGAATAGTTTTTTAAAAGTGTCTTATTGATAGCTTTACATAGCTAAAACCTGTAATGATTGTGAGCATTGCTGCGCACCAAAGCATTACTTCGCCTAAGTATCGCGCGGGTGTTACAATTTCGGCTGTATCACCAACGAGTAGAAAACAAATAGCAAGCATTTGAATTGCTGTTTTCCATTTTGCAAGTTGAGTTACAGCCAATGTCTCGCGGAAATTACTTAGGTGCTCTCTGAGTCCCGAAACAAGTATCTCGCGACTCAAAATAATAATTGCTGGAATGAATGAATAGCGACTAATGCGGTCAAACCCAGCCATTAGAAACAAGGTGGTGGCAACGAGTAGTTTGTCTGCTATTGGATCAAGGAACTGCCCGAGGCGGGATACTTGAGAAAATGTGCGGGCGACATATCCATCAAGGTAGTCAGTTATGCACCCAACGATAAATATAATCGCTGCAGCAAGTCTCCATTGTGGTGTCCCCATATAGAAAGCAAATACCAGAATTGGAATCAGTATGATTCGAACAAGAGTAAGAATATTTGCTGTTGTTGAAAACATAATAGGAAAGTGCTTTCTAGGGGGTTCCAATTTGCTGTACACACTATACAATTATTTCAGGAAATAATCATAAGATTTTTTAGCACATATGCTGTTTTCAGGAGAAATTACAGATCTTCTTTTAATTCCCAATGGGGAAAAGGATCGGTGAATTTCCCCCATTCGGTTTTTCCCAGAGCCATTTCTTTATCTGTTAAAAGGCATGCATCGAGTAGAGATGTTATTTTTTCTTTGTTCATTTTAATTCCAATAATAACGATTTCTTGCCTGCGATCTCCAAAGGGGTTGGGTTTGCCAGATTCATCTATAAAGTTTTTCTCAATTCCCCTAAGCCATTCTGGGTTGTCTGGCCAGTCTTCTTTATCGATTGCGTCCCACCAAGAACCTGCCATTTCATTACGGCAGATTGCACCCGCTTGCGACCAGTTCCCTGCAAAATCAAAACGGCTAGCGAGCCAGAAAACACCTTTTGATCGGATGACGCCTGGCCATTCGGTTTCAATGACTTTGTAGAAACGATCAGGGTGAAATGGTTTGCGTGATCGATATACAAAACTGCTAATGCCATATTCAAGTGTTTCAGGGACATGTTCGCCGCGAAGTTCTTTAAGCCAACCTGGCGCCATACTTGCTTCGTCAAAATCAAACAAACCTGTTCCTAGGATTTGATCAGTGGCAACTTTTCCAAACTCGGTGACGACAATGCGTGCTCGGGTATTAAACATTTTAATGATACCTGTAAGTTGCTGCATATCTGCAGGGCTTACCAAATCAACCTTATTTAAAATAATGACGTCAGCAAATTCAACTTGCTCAATTAATAGGTCTACAACGGTGCGCTCATCGCCTTTTCCTGCTGATTCGCCGCGCTGATGCAGAAAATCCTGTGAACTATAATCTTTTAGAAAATTAAAAGCATCAACAACCGTGACCATTGTGTCGAGCGTGGCGATGTCTGTTAAACTTGATCCATCCTCGTTTTCGAAGGTGAAGGTTTCAGCAACGGGGAGGGGCTCTGATATGCCTGTGGATTCAATCAGCAGATAATCAAAGCGATCCTCTCTGGCTATTTTAGTGATTTCTTCGAGCAGATCTTCCCGAAGTGTGCAGCAGATGCAGCCGTTGCTCATTTCAATCAGCTTTTCTTCTGTGTGCCTGAGTTCAGATCCACCATTTTTAATTAAATCGGCATCAATGTTAACGTCACTCATATCGTTAACAATTACTGCTACGCGAAGACCTTCGCGATTATTCAAAATGTGGTTAAGCAGGGTTGTCTTGCCAGAGCCAAGAAATCCGGAAAGCACTGTGACAGGTAATTTTTTTGACATAAAGTGGCCTTGATTAAATATTTGATACGTCATCGCGATTAACCGTACGTGACGTGGAGATCTTTGAGATTGCCGCGCCCTTATGGGGCTAGCAATGACGAGCGCAGAGATGTTGAAAGAACAAATTTAAATATTTATTGTGTTAGTGAAAATATGGCATAAGCCAATAGATGTCAAGCATTCTTAGGTTTATAATATGATTCTTCTACTTCACTTCAACCAATGACAATTCATGCGCAATATCTTGTGCTAAATTCTTGATCAAGCGTTCACGTGCGCCAGACTCGGCAGAAATTGTTGAGAATTCCTCAACATAGTCAACAGTATATGACGTTGCTCCATCTAATTTTGCTTCATGAAGCGCCTTAAGACTTCCATCAAAAAGCTGCACGCTTGCGCGAAGTTGACCTTGGCTTCGCTGTGCCTTTGCATTTGCGTTATAGGCAATATTTCCATAAGATTCTTCAAGTGCAATTTTTACTGTTATTTGACGGTCTACTTTTTGTGGAATCGTTGGCAGCAATGTTTCAAGTTCTTTCTTAAGCTTGTGTGTTGTGTAGGCTTGATCTGTTGAGCCAGTAACACTAAGTTTGAACGACTGTGGGCGTGCTGCGGCTGTTCTGGCTTTGTAAACAGGTTCAAAACCACAGCCAGTAAAGGCAATACACGTACACGCAAGTATAATTTTATTTAGATACATAGCTAAGAACAACCTCTGCTGCTTTTTCTGCGGGCATTTTGCCGTCAGAAGGGGTTAATAATTGACGAATTTGATCAAATAGCTTGGGCGTTTGTTCGGTAGTTGTGCCATCGGGATTTTCCCCATCAAGCAGAGCCATTAACGCCAATTTCAAGTCCTTAGCATTACATGCCTCTTGTAAATATTCAAGAACCACCTTCTTGCCAAGCAAGATGTTAACAAGGCAGACGGATGATATTGTTAAAAGACGTTTAAGCAGCAGAACGGTGAGCCAAGACGCACGATAGGCAATAATCATAGGCGTCTTTGCCATAGCAAGTTCTAATGATACGGTTCCGCTGGCAGCTAATGCTACGTCGCATAAGGTCATTGCTTTTTGTTTAAGGAGAGTGTCGGTAATAATATATGCAGAGGGGAGGGCAGTTTTAATTTCATCGGCAAATTTGTCAAATGTTGGAATAAGAATATTGGCGTCTAAATCTTTTACAGTTTCCGCAAAAATGGCAAGGTGCTTCTTAATCTCTCCACGTCTGCTGCCAGGTAGAAGGCAAATGTTTTTTTTAAGGGGATTCAGACCTAATGTTTTAGGTAGTGCGTCATCTACAGTCCAGTCCATACTGCTAATGGGATGTCCCACAACAGTTGTTGGTAAGCCATGCGTAGTAAAGTAAGGTGGTTCAAATGGAAACAGGCACATTAAGTGATCAACACGCACCCATTTAGCGAGTTTATACGCACGCTTTGGGCGCCATGCCCACACAGATGGTGCAACATAATGCACACATGGAATATTTGTACGTGCTTTAACGCCAGTAATGACACGGTTGCAAAATCCTGGAGAATCGATTGTGACAAGGATGTCAGGTTTAAATTCGCAAATATCATCAATTGTTTTTTGAATAAGTTTTTTGATGCGACGTATATGGGGGATCAGTTCAATGAGCCCCATAACAGCAATTTCATCATAACCAAACAGTAGATCTACGTTAGCATCACGCATGAGGTCACCACCAATGCCGCGTAAGGTGAGGTCTGATTGTTGTTTAATTAATGCATTCGCTAAATTACTGCCGAGTAAATCGCCAGATGCTTCGCCCGCAATAATATATATTTTTGTTGTCATTGTGCTTGAAAGTGTTTCAAAAACTTCTGCTGCTGAGTATACTCACTTTGAATATGATATTACATTAATAATTTAAGAGGTTTTTTATGCGTCCAGATCGCCGTCAGCCAACAGAACTCCGCCCGATTTTTTTAGGTCCTAGTTTTGTAAAGTATGCTGAAGGGTCTTGTTTTGTTAAATTTGGTGATACACATGTGATTTGTGCTGCAACAATTGAAGAAAAAGTCCCACCATTTTTGCGTAATACAGGAGCTGGTTGGATTACCGCTGAATATGGTATGTTGCCGCGTGCAACGCATGAGCGTGTTGATCGTGAAGCTGCAAAAGGTAAGCAATCTGGTCGTACGCAAGAAATTCAACGATTGATTGGACGTGCTTTGCGTTCTGTTGTTGATTTGAAAAAACTTGGTGAGCGACAAATACGTATTGATTGTGATGTGTTGCAAGCAGATGGTGGTACGCGAACAGCAAGTATTACAGGTGCATATGTGGCTCTGTATCAAGCTTTGCAAAAATTAGTTGCGAATAAAAAGATTTCAGCAATGCCTTTAACTGACCACATCGCTGCAGTTTCATGTGGAATTGTTGATGGTGAGGCGCGACTTGATTTAAATTATATAGAAGATTCATCAGCGCAGGTTGATGCGAATTTTGTTATTACAGGTAGTGGTCGCTTAGTTGAAATTCAAGCAACAGCTGAAAAAGACCCTTTTAGTGAAGAGGAGTTCTCACAAATGTTAGCATTGTCAAAAATTGGTGTTGACGAATTAATTAAGTTACAGAAGCAAGCACTTAAGATTGATTAAGAGCACTTTCTCTGTGTAGGTATAAAAAAGCCCAGGTACATAGCGCCTGGTTTTTTTATATCTGAATGTATGGTTTAGCAAATACATTGGCCTGGCGCTACGTTTCCCGTCATACATGGGCAAGGCTTCACAGGAGTGCTAGTCGTTGCCGTTCCTGCTGCGGCCGTTCCTGCTGTGGCTGTTCCTGCTGTTTGCGCTGCTGCTGTTTGCGCTGCCTCTGCATTTCTCGCCGCTGCCGCTGCCGCTTCAGTCTTGAGTACGTTCTTATCCGCCATATATTGCATTGCTTGATGCACAGCTTGTTGTGCTGCTTGTTGCGCAATCTGTTGTGCTACTTGCTGAGCAGCCTCTTGTGCTACAAGTTGGTTAACTTGCTGTGTTGCTGATTGTGCTGCTTGCTGCGCGAGTTGCTGAGCAATAGCAGGTGATTGTGTAGCTAGTTGTTGTGCAATTTGTTGCGCAACCTGTTGATTTGCTTGATTTGCTGCTTGTGTCGCTATTTGAGGCGCAATCTGCTTTGTTAATTGATCAGTTGTTTGTTGCCCTACTTGCTGAGCAATTTGTTGTACCATTTGCGGTGATTGGTGAGCTAGTTCTTGTGCTACTTGTGCTGATGCTTGTGTAGACACTTGTGTAGCTACTTGTTGTGAAATTTGGGCTGCAGCTTGTTGCGCTTGTTGAGTCACTTGTTGCGTTATTTGAGCTGGGATTTGTTGGGAGACAAGCTGGGTTGCTTGTTGTGCGGCCTGTTGTGCAATTTGTTGAGCGATCTGTGGTGACTGCTGTGTTAATTGTTGTGTTACTTGTTGTGCCGCTTGCTGGGCAACAAGTTGAGTTGCTTGTTGCGTTACTTGCTGCGTCACTTGAGTTGCTGCATGTTGTGCTACTTGTTGCGCGGCCTGTTGCGCTACTTGCTGTGTAATCTGTTGTGCTACTTGTTGTGCTACTTGTTGTGCCGCTTGTTGTGCAATTTGTTGTATAACGGCTGCAGCTTGTTGGGATAATGCCTGAGCTACTTGTTGAGACGCAATTTGAGCTACTTGTTGAGACGCAATTTGTGAAATTTGTTGTGTTACTTGTGAGGCTGCTTGCTGTGCCACTTGTTGGTTAACTTGCTGCGTGATGTATGGCACTACCTGAGATTCCACGTCTTGCACAGCTTGCAGAACTGCTGCAGAAGAAAGAGCCGAATTAGTGTTGGGCGTTGTTGATGTGTTTGGAAGTATGGCGACCGTTGTTGTGGGCGTTGCCCCTGTTGATACACCTGCTGTTCCTGAAGAAGCTGTTGTTCCTGCAGTACTTGTGCTAACACCAAAGGTTGAAATCGAAATACAGAGTGCAATCGATAATCTTGAGTTATATCCAAAAATCATTTTTTTTCACCTAAAAAGATGTTGTTCTCAATTCTAATTTCAACAAAAATGTATTAACAAATCGTAAAAAATAGAATTAATTAATCAAAATAATTTTAGGGTTTTGAAATAATTTGGTGTTGATTTGTGTATTGCTACACACTCTGCCTTGTTCTTAACAGAGTTTTTTTGCGAGCAGAGTTGTGGTGCGTTTCATTCGTGAATGGGTTAATAATAGAATTTTCTATATTTATACTTTGAATGAAAAGTCAACCAATTCATTTATTAATTCATGTAAATGATCTTTTAAACGTAATAAACCTTCCTCCGATGAGCTTTCAAATCGTGCGACTAAAATAGGTGTTGTGTTCGATGCTCTGAGGAGCCACCAACCATCGTTTGTTTGCAGGCGAATGCCATCAATATCACAAAAATTAATACATGCACTGTTTAGCTTTTTTTTAATAATTTCTATTACATCGAATTTCTCAGTGTCTGGGCATGGAATTTTTATTTCCGGAGAAGCGTAAAAGTGAGGAATTAAATCGAGGAATTGTCCAATGTCATAACCAAGTGATGTGAGCTCAAGGATTCGAATTGCCGCATAAATACCATCATCGAATCCATAATAGCGATCTTTGAAAAAGAAATGCCCACTCATTTCACCGCCAAAAATAGCGCCGGTTTTTGGCATGATTGATTTGAAATGAGAGTGACCTGTTGGAGACATAATGGCTTGTCCGCCGGCAGCTTCGACTGAGTCAAAAAGAAGTTGGCTGGTTTTTACATCTGCAACAATGGTTGCACCTGGATTTGTTTTAAGTATTGCCATTGCAAAAAAGAGTGTGAGTTGATCACCCCAAATAACACGACCTTGTCGATCGATAATACCTAATCTATCGCCATCACCATCAAAGGCAAGTCCAAGGTCAAGTTTTTCACTTTTAACACGTCTGATTAATTCTTCCAGATTGGCGGGATCGGCAGGATCAGGGTGATGGTTTGGGAACGTTCCATCAATTTCAGAATAAAGCAACTGCACATGAATCGTTGAAGGAAGCTTTTTTGCAAGGAGTTCCATAATTTCCCCTGTAGCGCCATTGCCGCAATCGATACCGACGCGAAGGCCAATATCCCCCCAATTTAGATCCTTAAGGAGGCGTTGAATGTACGCTGCCATAACGCAAATTGATGATACTTTCCCTGATGTTTTGATGGGAACATTATTTAATGTTTCATCATTAAGGTTTTGAATATCGTTTCCGTAAAAAGGACGGTCAGAAAGTGTGATTTTAAATCCATTATCTGCTGGTGGGTTGTGTGATCCTGTTATCATGATGCCAGCATCGAGGTTTAATTGTTGCACAGCGAAGTAGAGCATAGGCGTTGGGCCGCGGCCAATATCCGTTACGTCAATTCCTTTTGATAAAAGACCTTCGATAAGTCCATCGCGAAGTGTTGGTGAACTTAGACGGCCGTCATAGCCTACGGCAATTGTCGATTTGTCATTTAAAGTAAGCCACGCACCAAACTGTTTTCCTATCGTTAAAGCAACATCACGCGATAATGTTGTGCCAAAGGTTCCTCTTATGTCATATGCGCGTAAGATCGTAGGTTCAATCATGGGGATTCTTCTTTAAAGGGAATGGAATTGGTGTGGTTTAAAATACCCTTGTAATCTAGCCTACAACACCCTAATTTGCAAGAATGTATGATTAATTTTGAGTTCGTTTGATGCTGAGACTGGCGCTTTTTAGACCTGAAATTCCACAAAATACGGGCACCTTGATGCGGCTTGGCGCATGCCTTGATGTGCCGATTGATTTGATTGAACCATGTAGTTTTGTCATTGATGACAAGCGATTAAAACGTGCGGGAATGGATTATCGCGAACAAGTAAATTTGACGCGGCATGTTGATCTTGATGCGTTCTGGCAGGCGCGAAAGGGAAATCGTGTGATTTTGCTGGACGTTAAGGGTGAACATTCATTCTATGATTTCAAGTTCGAGGTTGGTGATACGCTAATGGTGGGTCGCGAGAGTGATGGTGTGCCAGCTGCTGTTTTCGGTGCTTGTGCGACGAGTGTGTATATTCCCATGAATCTGCAGTGCCGATCATTAAATGTGGCTATAGCAGCTGCCATGGTGATAACAGAGGCTATGCGGCAGATACGACAATAAGGTTCATTGAAGATGCATATTGTTCATGTTAAACTGTTTTCTGGGTTGTGAGATAAAGAAAATTAGAATGCATTTGATTGATGGCATTAGCACTGATTCATTACTTAAAGCGTTTCGTAAGTTTGAAACATTTCGTTTAAATACGCATACAGAACATGAAAAAGCAGGAACAATTCAAGCGTTCGAATATTGTTTTGAGCTTGTTTGGAAAACAATGCGTCGTTTGTTAGAAGTACGTGGACAAATACTTAATTCACCACGAGAAGTGATTCGTGCAGCTGCACTTGAGTCTTTTATTGATGATCCCGAAATATGGTTTGATTTTCTTAAAAAACGCAATCTTACAGTGCATACCTATCAAGAAAAAGAAGCTGAAGAGGTTTTATCCGTGCTAGAAAACTTTTCAATAGAAGTTAAAAAATTCTTAAACAAAATAGGGGTTAATGAAGATGTTTATGGATGATAGGCATTTAGATATTGTTAAAAATATCTTGAAGAAATATCCATATACTTTCTATGCATTTGGGTCACGTGTTCGCGGAACTGAAAAAAGATTGTCGGATTTAGATCTTTGTTTTATTGAAAGCATTCCTGGGAATATAAGATCTCATATTGATGAGGATTTTGAAGATTCTGATTTGCCATATAAGGTCGATGTTGTTGATTGGCATGCATGTGATAAAAGTTTTAAAAGCTTAATTCGAAATGATTTAGCTTTGATTCAAATGGGTGATGCGTTGCGTACGTTGGATTAAATTTCCTAACAAATTACACCCTCAACGCAGCCACTACTTCATCTAAGGAAATCCCCTCAAGTGAAAAACATTTTAAGCGATGCGTCCCGCCTGATTTAAGTGAAATGCATGATTTTGGTAAAGACAGTTTTTTTGCCAATAGTGCAATGACAGCTTTGTTGGCTTGGTTATCTTCTGGTGCGGCTGTGACGTATACTTTCAAGTATGACCGGCTATCAGCATCTAGCGTGACGCTGTCGATACGTTCTTTTGCTGCTTTTGGCGTAGCACGTACAAACAATTCCACGCCTTCTTTCGTGGCGCGGCAGGGTTGGGTCGATGCCTCATTGGGGAGAGTAGGAATTGTGTCAAATAACGAGCGTTGCTTGCTCACATCATCGCCTTTGTTTGCTGATATGCCCATACAGAATATGCCTTGTTTGCTTCTGCTGGCCAGCTGAGCATTGCAGGGATTTGATAGGGGTGCCATGCTTTGATTGCTTCATATGCAAAAGCATAATGATCCTCAGGAATTTTTATTAAAAGCCCTATTTCAGTGGAGGTTTTTAGTTCACCACCTTCAAGGCACATGGCTGTGTGCGGAGACATAATGTTTATGCATGCAGCCAATTTTGATTCAACAACCTTTTTTGCAAGGTCTTGTGCATCTTCAGCTGATCCAACCGTTGTGTACATCATTACCATGTTAAGGTCGGACATAAATTAAAGTTCCTTATACGTAGTCAGGTTGGCTTTCAGGCAAAGCTTTTTGAAAAGCATCCAGCTCCAGACATATTGATTCAACGGTTTTCAATGTTGAGTATTTGCTTAAGTCAATCTCAAAACGACGTGCGTTGTACAGTTGAGGAATAAGGCAAAGTTCAACGATGGAAACCGAATTTGTCAGAGCATAACGCGTTTGTTTGTTTTTTGAAATCATTTCTTCGAGTGGTGCGAGTATTTTGTGAAACCAGTGATGCATCCAAGCCATGATTTGTTCGTCATTGAATTTGGCATTCTCACGTAAATAGTTTAGTACTTTGAGGTTATTGAGTGGATGTAGGTCACATATTAGACTGAGTGCAATTTCAAGTGCCTTTGCTCTAAGTGCTGGATCTTTAGGATAGAGTGTTGGTTCTGGCTGCAAGCTTTCTAAGTAGTCTAAAATAGCAAGAGATTGCGATATTTTAACCTCACCGTCAATAAGATAAGGAACTGCTTGAAAGGAATTGATGGCCTTAAATGCTTCTGATTTATGTTTTGCTTCACGTAAGTTAACGGCATGATAGGTGAAAGGAATTTGTTTGAGATGTAGTGCAATTCGTACGCGATAAGAAGCCGATGAGCGATAATAATTATAAAGCTGGATCATGCTGCTTTGCGTTCTGCTGTCATTATAGGTGCGCTAACTTCAAACTTTTTACGCATTGGAAATTGGTTAACAACAAGGCCAATAAAGACAACACCACAGGCACCTATTGTTTGAGATGACATTGCATCGCCTAAGAAAATCCAGCTTGACGCCATGCCAACAATTGGAATAAGAAGCGCATACGGAGCGACTACCGTAGGTGAATATTCCTTAATAAGGTAGGCTTGCACTGTTCCTGCGATCCAAGTTGCAAAAGCAATAACAAAAAATAAAGAGGCATAGCCCTTAATAGTTAATCCCTGTAAGGATGTAATAATTTTTTCAGTACCTTCAACATAGTAGGAACAAATAAAGTTTGGGATTGGAGCAAAAAGGGAAGACCAAACAATAAATCCAAAACTATTGACTGAGCCAGCTAATTTAAGAAAAAGGTTTGCTATAGCCCAAAAGAGTGAGGCTAAAATGATTATTGAAAATGCTGAAAACGATATCATTTGATGGTCTAAGCTAAGTGCAACAAGGTACATCCCTGCAACGGAAATTGAGACACCGACAATTTGCTGTTTAGTAGGTTTTATGTTGAGAACGTAGTGAGATAAAACGAGTGCGAATACGATGTGTGTTTGTAAAATAATAGAAGAAAGCCCCGCGGTGATCCCAAGGTTCATTCCTTTAAACATACACGCAAAGGATAAAAATCCTTGCATGAACCCAAATCCAATGAGTAGCCACCATGATGTTTTTGGTCTTGGAATAAAAAAAACAAGCGGAATTGCAACAAGTGTGAAGCGTAAACCACTAAAGAGAAACTGTGGCATTTCTTCAAGACCAAGCTTTATAACAACAAAGTTGAATCCCCATAAAATAGCGACAAGGGCAGCAAGCAGTGCGTGATTAAGGCTCATGATGAAAACTCAGCAACAGGAGAGGAATGTCTCGTTTATGTGTTTACTTTAACCCAATCCTGCATGGTTTTAAATGAAATTAACTTTAAAAAATGAAGTTTATTTGTTCTCGAATTAACTCTTTATTAACCTATACATACTGTAATTGCATCTTGAAGAGAGTTACTCCATCATTTGAGCACGA
>JANRCF010000035.1:0-3809 GCA_030727085.1 Alphaproteobacteria bacterium
AGAAAAATATGACTTGACTTAGATACAATTAGAGAACCCATCGTGAATCAAAATTGCGTCTTAGAAATCAATAGATTGGTTTATGATGGGTATAATATACAATACAACCCTTGATTTGATAGCTTGTCTCCCCTAAATTGGAATAGATGATTTTATAATTACATATTATAGCGGGTTCTACTTTTGGCGCCTACAACTTACGGTTAAAACACACATGACAGAACTAAATCTATTTCAGCCAAAAACGCCTCTTGCTAAAAAGCCAAAAGCTGATTATACCGCGAAAGACATCGAAGTTCTTGAGGGGCTTGAGCCCGTTCGCAAACGCCCTGGTATGTATATTGGTGGTACCGATGAAAAGGCTATGCACCACTTGGTTGCTGAAGTTCTTGATAACTCGATGGATGAAGTCGTTGCTGGGTTTGCAAAGCGTATTGAAATCAGTGTCGAAAAGAATAACGTTGTCATGATTCGTGATGATGGTCGCGGCATTCCTGTTGATCCGCATCCAAAATTCCCGCAATTGTCAGCACTTGAAGTCATTTTTACTACGCTGCACTCTGGTGGTAAGTTTGATACGAATGTATACAGTACATCTGGCGGTTTGCATGGTGTGGGTGTGTCTGTTGTGAATGCTCTATCCGATTTAGTCGAAGTTGAAGTATGCCGTGATAAAGTGCGTTATCGCCAAGACTATTCCCGTGGAAAGCCACTGGGGCCGATTACGCAAGATGAAACGCCGACCCGTAAAAAAGGTACATCGATTAGATTCCATCCCGACCCCGATATTTTTGATAATCACACATTTAAAGCCGCACATATCTATCAAATGGCACGTGCGAAAGCATACCTATTTAAAGGCGTTGAAATTATATGGTCGTGCGATCCATCGTTGATTAAAGATGATCGTGTTCCACGTGAGCAACGTTTGTTCTACCCTGACGGATTGGGTGATTACTTACGTGATTTAATTAAAGATGAACCAGATCTGGTATTGAGTGATACAAACTGTTTTAGCGGTGATGCTAATTTCCCTGATCAGCAAGGGCGTGTTGAATGGTCCATGCTATGGCCGCAAGCGATCATGGAAGACGACATCGATTTAGGCGAAGATTCACGCATTGTATCGTTTTGTAATACGATCCCAACGCCGCAAGGTGGTACGCACGAGGCAGGCCTGCGTGCTGCATTGACACGTGCAATTCGTGATTATGGGGAACGCATTAACAATCGTCGCACATCAACACTGACTGCTGAAGACGTGAACGGCGCTGTGATTGCAGTTTTATCATGCTTTATTCCGCAGCCCCAGTTTCAGGGACAAACGAAAGAGAAGTTGGCGTCTCAGCAAGCAACGCGTCTTGTTGAAAACACTATTAAAGATCATTTGGATCATTGGCTGTCTGGGCATCCAAAGCTAGCCGAGCGCATTTTAGAAGTTACGCTAATGCGCGCTGATGAACGCTTGAGTAAGAAAAAAGCGAAAGAAGTTGCTCGCGCGAGCGCAACGCGAAAATTGCGCCTGCCAGGCAAGCTGACGGATTGCACGTCGACTGATCCAGCGTTATGTGAAATTTTTTTGGTTGAGGGTGATTCGGCAGGCGGATCTGCAAAGCAAGCACGTGCCCGTGCAACGCAAGCTGTATTGCCGCTTAAAGGTAAGATTCTAAACGTTGCAACGGCATCACTTGATAAGCTAAAGGCGAACCAGGAAGTATCTGATTTAGCATTGGCACTGGGTTGTGGCGTTGGTAAAGCATGCGATGTAACAAAACTTCGTTATCATAAAATTGTCATTATGACTGATGCCGACGTGGATGGCGCGCACATTGCATCCCTATTGATGACGTTCTTTTTCCAAGAAATGCGACCGATTATTGAAAAGGGGTATGTGTATTTGGCGCAGCCTCCACTATATCGACTCGCTAATGGCGGCACTGTATGGTACGCGCGAGATGATGCGGAAAAAGATTTGTTTATGAAAACAAAATTCCGGTCGAACAGCAAGGTTGAGATTAGCCGCTTTAAAGGTTTGGGTGAGATGCCTGTGGATCAATTGCGCCAAACGACAATGTCACCGCAACACCGAACGTTGCTGCAAGTACAATTGCTGCCCGATCAAGCGACCGCGCCGGATAATTTTGTGATTCGTTTAATGGGTAAAAATGCCGAATCACGTTTTTTGTTTATTCAAGAGAATGCGCCGTTCTTTAAGGATGTGGATATTTAGTGGTTATTAATCTTTCGTAATAGATAGCCATCCTCGCTTTCGCAAGAATGGCAAAAATGCAAAACAAAGATTAAGAAATTTCCACCTTTTAGGCTGTTCTTGTTATTTCAAAATAAGTGCAAGGTTGATCATTAGAAGGAGTAGCATATCTTTCTGTTGTTCTGAAGGGGAATCTTCCAAACTGAACTTCAATGGTGCTATTGCCGCTTAAACCTTGAGTGTCCCACCACGCACTTACATAACCTTGGTAAGCTTGATCAAGTTGACACATAATTTCTTCAGTTTGAGATCCATCCTCAAATATACATGTAATTTTGTTTAATAAAGTGGGGGTTAGATCGTCACGAAATGCACCAAGTCTTTCTCTAAGAGTATACTCTGTACCAGATATGACATTTTGCAATATTGTTCTATGGTAGAACCATAAACCTTTATTTGCATCGTATATTCGATCAGAACTTCCAGTTGGAGCATATTCGCACTCAGGCGAACATGTATCAAATCTATAATTATCTGTAATTCTACCAAGCTGATCAAGGCCATCAGGCCCTAAATACATTTTCCCACCGATTTTTAACATTGAAGTCAAATGTTGAAAGATTTCTTTCTTAAAATGCATATGATGTGTGGTGTAATTGTCGGGGACTATAACATCCAATGAGTCAGAAAATAGTTCTGCAAATTTTTTTGTTTGTTCAGACTTATTGAAATCAAAATTTACACACTCTTCATTAATTCCATCTGGCGAAAAAGTTATTGAGTGATAAAATATACCAACATTTTCACCAAGTGAAGATAAGTCAAAATGACCTTTATCTGTTCTTGGGTCTGTGCCTAAAAGAAGAGCCGTTGTTTTGCGTTCTTCTTTAAAACTTTCGAGACGTTGCTTAATTTCAGTCTCGTAATGAATTTTTATATCTGACTCTGCTGCAAATACATTCATAGTAAGAATAGTCATTGCAAGAAGCGTTTTAATTTTATATGTGTTAATCATATGTAAAACCTGTTTTTTTAATTGATAATATTAATATAATTATGAAAATTAAAAATACAATAGACATTCGTAAAAAAATATGATGATTGTTTTGATTGGTTGCCTGAAACCAGGCAAATTATGCAATCATAACGAAAACTTGTCCATATTTTACATTTATTAAGCAGCTTTTTTTAATCTCGTTAGGTGTTTAAGGCATACGCTTTACGTTGGCGTTCATACGCAAACAAAAGCACAGACATTATTACAGCGAGGGTTCCCACAAAAAATGCAGGGATTAAATGCAACCCTGTTTTGTCCACATAGTAGCTGATCATGCCGGGCGACATGCCCCCAATGCTAAGACCAATAGTGAACAGCAGTGAAACATTTCGCGCGCGAACATGTGCTGGAAATAAGTGATTCATAAATGGGTGAATACATGCACCAAAACTAGTTGAAGCGGTAATAAGTACGATTTGCGCAAGATAATGGTGTCCATTTTGTAAAAGAATAAAGCCACAAAAACTTAATGGTAAAATACATAAAGCTGCAGTTCTTATAAAGCGACGATAACACTGAAATCGATCAGAAAGTAATCCAAAT
>JANRCF010000035.1:3819-46317 GCA_030727085.1 Alphaproteobacteria bacterium
AGATAGTATTACATAACCTATGAGTGCGACCATTGTACATTGAAGTCCAATATGAGTGGGCTCCTCAGCAATTTTAGTTACATAGAAATTTGTGTATGTGGTTGGCAGCCAATTAGTAGTACCAACGAGCGTTCCAACAAAAATGACGATAGAGCGTCGTAGCCATAAGCAATGGATGTCTTGTTGGGCATTTTCTGTTGACGTGGTTGCTGGTGGTTGGAGATCTATTAAGATTTTCCTCATGCCAAAGCTCCAAAACGCGGCAAGCCCTCCTAATAAAAAACCAACGCGCCATAACCAGGGCATATCTCGCTGAGAATACAAACATATGGTAGCAAAGCCGAACCCAATCAGGCTGCCGATGGTGCCTGATGCGACAAGAATTCCACTTACAAAACCAAGGCTCTTTTTGTGGTATTCCATTAAATATGTGCCAGCGTTTGTATATTCCCCCCCGAGTGAAAATCCTTGCAATAATCTTAGAAGAACAAATAGAAACGTAGCTACAATACCCATTGTTTCGTAGCCTGGCAATAATCCAATACCAAGGGCAGGGAAAATTGCCCATTTAACTGCATTTAAGAGTGCCATTTTTCGGCCGTATATATCAGAAAAATAACCAAAGATCATTCCGCCAATGGGTCTTATAACAAAAGCTGCGCCGAATAAGAAAAGACTAAGGATATGGGCTTTTCTGACTCCCATATCAGGAAAAAAATAGGGTGTAACAATAGATCCAATATGGGCGAATAATAAAAAATCATAATAGTCAAGAATGTTGCCGAGCAGAACGGCGAGGGTAACCTTGATACGCGAGGACATAGACGATTCCTTTGTAAATTTCTGATGTTAACCACTTTTTTAATATAAAAGATAAATTGTCAAAAACAATAGTTTTAAGAGCAATATTTTTTTGAAAGATAGTTTATTTTTCGTCATCGATGTGTCAGAGGCTGACTCGTCTGTTTGAAAATCAGGATATTGACGTGATTTAAGGTGTTCTATAGGATTTATTGGTGATATTATAAATTTAAGTTACGAGTATGAAAAATGATTCACAATAACGTTAACATTTGTCAGTTTATTTTGCCAGATTACGCGGTTGAACAATTCTTTACTGATGGCTATGTCGTTTGTAAGAATCGTTACGCATTGGATGAAGTTACTAAAATCAAGCAATGTGCGGATCATTTGCGCCAAAAAGCTGAACTGCTCTACTCTCACATCACAGAAAATAATATTAATGAATTAGGCTCTTATGCCTTGAGTGATGACGCCGCTTTTGATGTCCATTTTATTAATTCTAATGGTGAAAACAACCTTTACTACGTTGATTATGAGGGGGCACGGTTCATACTAGGAAGTGCTAATGCGAAAATGGTAATTCATCGCATTGTGTGGGCTGGCGGCGCTGAGCCTTATTTGCTGGAAGTTTCGCGACAAGACAAACTACTGCGCCCAGTTTCTCAGCTTCTTCGGAGCAATACTGCGGATCATCTTATCAATCAAATCCATTTTAAGATGCAAGGCGACGGTGTTGAATTTAAATGGCATCAAGATGTTATGAATAGGCGCTCATATGGAAAGCGGTGGGCTGATGTAAATGGAACAGGTAGCTTTGTGCAAACATTTATCGTGCTGGATGATACGACGTCAGAAAATGGCACGCTTAATCTTGTGAAAGGGCTACCGCCACAGGGTGATCTTTTTTTAGAAACTGTAAAAGATTCAGAGCAATTGAGAAAAGTGGCGAGGCTCGATGAGGCGTTCCCATTGGAATTAAATGTCGGTGATGTTTTGTTTATGCACCCCTATACGGTTCATGGCAGCGAGCCTAATAATTCCAGCCAAATACGCAGGCTTTTGATTAATGGTTTTTCCTGTCCTGGTGCGAATAAGGGCGATTATCCAGGTGTTGGAAGCGCAAAAGAGATTGATTTGGGTTGAGGCAAATTCCATTTGGTACAAGAGAAGTAAAAGCGACGAGAAATCAGAAATTACATCAGATTCTTTTGATAAAAATCATTAAGGTAGTTAGTTTTAAGCTTCATAAGCCTTTCAGCTGTTTCTTTGTTTTTCTTAAGATATGGTAGCATTTCTGCATATTTTTGTGGGGTCAGTGTGTTTGCAATTCGAATGATATCATCGGTGTTTTCAGCAATTAATATGCCGCGCGCGTCAAAATAGTCGGTGACATTTGGGCAGCCTAAGTAGATTGGTACAGTAAGCGTGAGAAAACAACTTGTTAGTTTTTCGGTCATATAATTATATTGCCTGCAGTTTTCAATCGCTATGTTAAATTGCCCGCTTAAAATCCATTTCTTTGAATCATCAGGCATTTTCCGATCTTTGAATTTTGTAGAATAACTATCAATAGCGCGGTTTGAAACATAGAATTTACGAGGGATGGCTGTTATTTCTGCTTCACGTTCCCAAAATTTTAAACGGGAGGTATATGTGCGTGATGGGTCTTGTAGATAGTTTGTGTCTCCAACAGCGCCCAGGGATAATAAATACCCTAATTCAAACGGTTTGTTATCAAGTTGGGTGCCAGCAAAGTTATCCCAATTTTCGACTAAATGGCCTGGGATAATCCTTTCATTTTTTGTACCTAATGGCAGGCCTGTGAAGACCAAATCGTAACCATCCGAAATACGCCTTAGAAAGATTTTGTACTCAGTTTCTGTGCTAGCAAAGCTACAATAGTGAAGAGGTTCTGATTCATGAAATGCGATATTGATAACGAGCGGATTGATTCGACCCTCGACCGTGTAGTTCGTATACATCGGTAATCTATGCATGATGTAGTAGAATTTTTTACCCTCTACGTTGTGTGAGTAGTAATATCGTTCATGTCTCCATTCAAGTGTTCCAGGTTCTTTGATGGATGTTTCTTTTTCAGGGTTAATGCCAAAGGCTGTTGGGTTTTGTATAAATGGACTTTTGTAAAAGCTCAATTCGCTGTTATTATTTAATTGTACATCAAGGCCGCGGTTGATCATTGATTTGAAGCAAATAGGTATTGCATTAAATTTTGATGGAGAGAGACGCACAATGACTTTGTATGTTTTGAACCGCAATAATGCTTCTGCAGCCATCCATGCACGATGTACTTCGCTGCTATCTTTGATGCAGACTTCAACAATGGGTGCCGTTGGTGAAAGGTCAGTTTTGGGTTGTGATAAGAAATCCACAAATGGATTACCTTCGCATGGCCATAAGCGTTCCTTATAGAGGGTGATGTTGAACCAGGAGTTCGGATCGCGGTGTGTTTTTCGCTCGCCTTGCCAGCCATGTTTCATAAAGTGATCGATAGGTGTTAAGCCTGTTTTATCGAGGTCTTCTTTGTATTGGTCTTTATAAAAATTCTCATCGAAATAAGGTTCTATTAGTTTTTTTTGTTGTTCGTAGGAAAGCTGTGCCAAGGTTTCAGTTGTGGGTAAGGCAGTGTTTACTGGTGGAGTAGAGGTAGCAGGTTGCTGCGCTATTACGGTGAAAGAAAAATTGATCGTGACAATGAAAGTTAACGTAAAATAAAGAATGTATTTTTTCATAAAATCATCAATGAGAAGTATGTATTTAAAATTTAGCATTAATGCAATAATTTTGTAAAGTTAGATTATGCGGGCTTGATACTAGCAAAATTACATAATTTGAATCGCTCACTAAGCATTATAATAATGAGTGTGACAGTATCAGCGATACGGTCATTTTTTCCTTGTTGTGACAGTTCTACTTTTATGGCATAGCTTAAGTAACACCTTAAAAAAGATTTTGCATGTCCTCTCCAACGATCACTCACAAGCCACTTCAAATAGTATCGCCATTCTCGCCTGCAGGTGATCAACCGGCGGCCATAGCTGCCCTAATTGATGGGTTGAATCAGAATGAGAAAAATCAAGTTCTACTTGGTGTAACTGGATCAGGCAAAACCTTTACAATAGCGAATGTGATTCAGGCGGTGCAACGGCCAGCGATTATTTTGGCGCCAAATAAAACGCTAGCGGCGCAGTTGTATGCCGAAATGCAAAGTTTTTTCCCACATAACGCGGTTGAATATTTTGTGTCGTATTATGATTATTATCAGCCAGAGGCATATGTGCCGCGCTCTGATACATTCATTGAAAAGACGGCTGCTATTAACGAACAGATCGATCGCATGCGTCATTCGGCTACACGGGCATTGCTTGAACGATCTGATGTAATTGTGGTGGCGTCAGTGTCATGCATCTACGGTATTGGCGGCGTTGAAACGTATAGCGAAATGGTGCTTGAACTACGTAAAGGCATGTCCCTTGATCGCACGAATTTACTGCGTAAATTGACCGAGCTTCAATACAAACGAAATGACATTGCTTTTGTGCGTGGTACGTTTCGGGTGCGTGGTGATATTCTTGATATTTTTCCGTCACACTTTGATGAACGCGCTTGGAAGATTAGTTTTTTTGGCGATGAGCTTGAAGAGATTGTTGAAGTCGATGCGTTAACAGGTGAGCGTTTTGAAAAGCTAGATAAAGTAATTGTTTATCCCAATAGTCACTATGTGACGCCTGGACGTACAATTCAGCAAGCGATTAAGCAAATTCAAAGTGATCTTATAATAAGGTTGGCAGAGTTTCGCCAAGACAATAAATTGCTTGAGGCGCAACGTCTTGAGCAGCGCACCATGTTTGATCTTGAAATGATGGCAGCAACTGGCTCATGTGCGGGTATTGAAAATTATTCGCGATATCTGACGGGTAGGGCGCCAGGCTCTGCTCCACCGACGTTGTTTGAATATTTACCAAATGATGCTTTGTTGATCATTGACGAGAGTCACGTTGCCGTACCCCAGCTGGGTGCGATGTATAAGGGCGATAAAGCACGTAAAACGACATTATCCGATTATGGGTTTCGCTTGCCTTCCTGCAAAGATAATCGTCCGTTGATGTTCGAGGAATGGGAAGCTATGCGCCCGCAAACAGTGTTTGTATCAGCAACGCCTGGTCCATTTGAGCTTGATCAAACGCAAGGTGTATTTGTCGAGCAATTGATTCGCCCGACTGGCTTAGTTGATCCTATGTGCGAGATTCACCCTTGTGAGAATCAAGTGGATGATTTGATTCATGAATGCAAAGCGACGGTTGCAAAAGGGTATCGTATTTTGGTAACTACACTTACAAAACGGATGGCGGAATCACTGACGGATTACCTAACGGAGGCAGGCCTTAAAACATGTTATCTGCATTCGGATATTGATACGTTAGAGCGTATTCAGATTCTGCAGCAATTGCGTAAGGGTACGCATGATGTGTTGGTGGGTATTAACTTGCTTCGTGAAGGGTTAGACATTCCTGAATGCGGTTTGGTTGCAATTTTGGATGCCGATAAAGAAGGGTTTTTACGTTCTAAAACATCTTTGATACAAACGATTGGGCGTGCTGCACGAAATGTGGATGGTCGCGTAATTTTATATGCGGACAAGATGACAAAGTCAATGGAAGGCGCATTGGCTGAAACGGATCGTCGTCGTGAGAAACAAGTTGAGTATAACGAAGCACATGGTATTACGCCGCAATCTATCCGTAAAGATTTAGCGCAATCGATGGATATGGATGGCGTAGGGGCTGCTGCCGAAAAGGCTGAAAAGTTGCATATTGATATAACCAAGATTGCGAAGCAAATTGCGGATTTGGAAAAGAAAATGCGCAAAGCCGCTGGTGATTTAGATTTTGAAAAGGCGGCGCAGTTCAGAGATGAGTTGAAGCAACTGAGGGAGATTCAGCTGACGTTGTAATTTAATTGCATTTTTCACCACAACCATTCAGGCTATTCCTGTTATCATCGTGCTCTTTTTGTGGGGCTCTGCTCTTTGAAAGCACATAGCTATTCATTTATTTTACGCACTAATTGCCATTGTGTCCGAGTCCGGAGATGGCAATTAGCGCGTCCAAAAGTGATAAAAAAAGTGAGTGATTACATTTTATTTTTCATTCACGGCAGCTGTGGTTGAACGTGCTGCGCCAGCCGCTTCTGCAGAACGCGCCCTGTGCTGAATCGTTTTTATATATATTTCATTAACATATGATTGTAAATATGCTCGGTAACCATCTACAACAAACTCAACGACAACATTAATATCGTCTTCTAACGTGTCTTCATCCACATCATGTGATTGTGCAAAGTCAGAGATATATCTTCGTGTTAAGTTTTCAATGTCTGACATTGTTGATTGAGGTGTTGCACCACGTCGAACGAGCTCTCTTGCTAATCTAATAGCCTTTTTATGTGCCTCTTTTTGAGTAATGTCTTCACGAGGCTCTCTTGCTGCTGTACGCGCTTCATCTCTACAATCTTCTTTGTAAAAAATATTAAATGCATTTTTTATAAACATTCGAACTAATAGAGGGCCCTCTGCTTTTGCGAAAATGCTATCCAATTCTGGGTCCTCAAGGCCACGAAGGCCTGTTACGGCTCGATTAACGGCGCCTTCGGTGCAAATTTCTACGCCTTTAACACCTATCCTATTGCTATAGAAAGTCCGCTGAGGTGCGGGCGTTTCTGATAAGAACCCATGGATCCACAACTGAATTTTTATTTCTCTTTCAGCGGCATCTGGATAACGCTTGTGAATATATTTGAAAACTTCCCCAACTATTTTAACAGCTTTTTTATCTTCAAGCACTTCGAATAAAATTCTTATGTTATCAGCGGTGCTTCTGGTTGATATGTCAGCCATACTTCTTAGTTTATCAGCGATTAGATGTTTCAACACGTCAGCTTTTAAGGCAGGCTGAGGCACTCCCTGCCAAGCAGCATCTAAATCTATATGATTAATTATAGCTTGATTTAAAGAAAGAAATTCTGTTTCCTCCTCGTCTTCTTCATCCTCACCTTCATCTTCATCTACATACAGTGGCATTGCAACTATGTATTTATGATAATCATCAATAGAACCCAACATTCGAGCAAGTAAGTTATTAGTTTGGTATGGTCGTTGCCTTCTTCTTTCTACACTGTGCATTACTTCATTTTTCACATTGTTTGGCACATTTGTGAATAGCAAACGTATTACTTGATTGTTATAATAGAGACGCATTTTTTCTAGGTTTGAATCTAAATAACGTTCAGACGAATAAGGGTATTCTAAAATCTTTGCCAGATCTTCTGGTGGGTTTTCTAGTTGGTAACGAATGTATTCATGAAGCTGTTTGTCCTCATTAAGAGGTCTTGTTGTTGATAGCATTTTAGATTTTTCAGGATGATGAACAAAATCAGCTAGATTTATGTGTAAACGACAGTAATGTTTAGCAACAAGTACGGGGTCAAGTGCATAAACTTGCTTGTGATTTAATAAGAATCGAGATGCTGCAATGTTTTTGTACTCAGTTCGCATAAATTTATTAAATGCAAAGTTAATTGCACTTTTATTTGCAAATAATTTAGCGTGATTGTAATGCGTGATTTCTGTTGGAAGGTCACATAAAAGCGTTGCTATTGTCATATTATTAACGTTAAGTGCTTCTATAAGAGCTCCAGCAAGGGTTTGTTGAGTTAGCTCGAACGCACCTCTTAATCGCAACAGACGTGACACCGTTAACCGATGATTTAGTTTGACGCTATGCATTAATTGTTCGCTAAGCCATATCGAAAAGTTATTTTCACTTTCTTTCTTTTCTTCAGGATTATTTAATGAAATTGCAGCTGTAAACTTATTGAACTTAGGTTCCCACTCATTCTTTATATAATTCTCTTCGCTTGGCATGACAATATATTGTTTTCGCCTATGGGTCGTATTACCTCTAAGAAGAAGTTCAAATCTATCTCGTTGTTGTTTTAGGTCCTCTGGTTTCAATCTTTTTTGTAAGGCATAAATAATGTCTGGATTACTTCCTTCCTCTGCTAATTTTTCAAATTGTTCAACTACTAAAGAATAGCTTGGTTGCAGTCTTTTTGCTTTGTAAAATATATTGATAAGATCAATACTTTCAAGCGCGATTGCATAGCTAAAACTTTCATCAACTGCTTCTTGGCTTGGCTGTATCAACTTAGTTGAGTCAAGCAATTCACTGAATTCAACTATATTTTGAAGATTTGCTGTCCATAACAATTTATTGTCAAGATCATTTTGCTCTATCCCAGGAGTATCTATTTTTTCCGCTGTAAAACCCTGGTGCACAAAAGACGATGCTATTGAAAAAGCAGTGACTATCAAAAGTTCTTTATATAAAATTTTCATATATTTTTCCTTAATTTTATAATATATAATTTATTAAATAATATAATTTATTTTAACTTTATAAGCCAGTGTTTCTATTTTGTCAATTTTATCTTGCACTTCATATCAATGTGCTCTGAATCTTTGTATTTAAAATTGAGTCGAAGATTTATAAAGATGACAAAGTCAATGGAGGGTGCGTTGGCTGAAACGGATCGCCGCCGTGAGAAACAGACTGAGTATAACGAAGCACATGGTATTACGCCGCAATCTATTCGTAAAGATTTAGCGCAATCGATGGATATGGATGGTGTGGGTGCTGCCGCTGAAAAGGTTGCTAAACTGCATATTGATATTACAAAAATTGCGAAGCAAATTGCAGATCTAGAAAAGAAAATGCGCAAAGCCGCGGGGGATTTGGATTTTGAAAAAGCCGCGCAGTTTAGAGATGAGTTGAAGCAGCTACGGGACATTCAGCTGACGTTGTGAATATGAAGGGAGGCTAATGACACTGGTATTCATAAAGTCCTCGAGCAATCCTAAACCTGCGCACTTAGCTGTATCTATCTTCTAATTCTGCTAATGAAAGCCTCTCGCTCACTGTAAAGCCCAGCTTTGTAAGTTTTTCAAATAAGTCATGTAGATGGCCCTTTCCTACATACGCAAAAGCAGATTTGAACACCCTTTGATTTAATGCCATTATTCTTTGAATCCAAATATTGTTCCTTTCAAGAAGGTTTAGTGAATTATCTTTGATAAGTTCGTTGGAATAAAAATTACCATAGCCCATCGCGGATTCAAAAGTTACTTGTTTAGATTTTTGTTTTGCTTCGTCTGGATGTGTTTGTAATGATTCGATTCTATTTTTGAAAGCATAAAAACCATTTTCACAATTTTTATCGATTGTTTCTATAAGTTCTTGTGCGCAAGATTCGTTGTAACGGTCAGCAGATTCTTCAAAAGCATAGAGCGTTTTTCCACATGATGATGTCATGTAATGTAAATGATCGTCCATCCCGCCACATATAGGTCTTGTATAGGATGTATCACCCGTAAAACTTTCGTGCAGGAATTCTAATGCTATGGGATGTAGTTCTTTACCATTGCGTGAAGGGACTATGGCAATCTTACCCTTTATTTTTAACTTCTTTGGATAAGATGCAGGCCAATCTTTGGTTGATCCAAAATCAGCTTCTACATTATCATCAGTGACTATTATGCCTGCGTTTTCATACCAGAAATTGTTTGAATCAAAGATTTTAGACATTTGTGTATTAACATCTTTTTGGAGTTTTTCTTCGTTTATACTATCATCGGAATTTAGGTAGTATTGTTTAAGCGTTTCACTAAGATAGAATTCTCGAACATATTTCTGTATCTTTTGCATCCGTCTTTCTGTCATGTAAGGGGTAAGATTTTCATCTTCCTCAACATCATGATTTTCTTCTGAAATTTCAGATGTCAGCCCAGGTAAAAGCTTGCCACAAATTTCATTTATTACAAAATCTGACGCGTTAATAATATCATGCGCTATTCTGTAAGTTAGCATGCACCCCAAAGGAACAGTGTGGGTTGTACCTAGAATCAACATTTTTTGTCCATTTCGAAATGTGACCTCATAGATAGGAGGGCAAGGATGTTCAGGATATTTTGTTAAACGTAGATCAATACGTGGATCAATAGCCCGTTTGAGCATTTCTTGTGCGATTGGGATTAGTGATAAACGAGAAGTTGTTTCATGTAGCTCTAAGAAATGGACCACAGTCCGCATGGATGTTTCTTCAGTTTTTAATGGATGTATCACGCCTGAATTTATTAATGGCATAGCAGATTCTGGTGAATTTTTATCATTATTGCAGGCAGCATAAGCACAATCTGTAATGATATGGCATAGCACTATGATAGATATCTTGATGTATTTATTATAAGGATTGATTTTAATTATCATTTTTATTTACGGATCTGGTCTTAAGTATAATGGCTAATTTATATATAGGCATTATTATTTTATTTTCAAGTTTTTTTGTTTAAAAGACTGAAAAGCAACACAGGGATTCTAAATTGGCACGTAGACGCTAATACATGTCACATAGAGAAGGCTGTTTTAACGTTAAGTAAGATCTTTAGCTGATGGATTTTTTCGTGTTGTGCGTCCCATCATTTCCCTAACCAACACACCAATAACGGCTGCTGTTGGAATTGCCAGCAAAATCCCGGCAAAACCAAACCATGTGCCCCCTGCAAGCAACGAAAATAAAATAATAACTGGGTGTAGACCAATACGCCCTCCAACAAACCAAGGCGTTAGAATCTTTCCTTCAATCAATAATACGAAAAAGAATACAAATATAATGCTTATAACTTGTCCCCAGCTTACGAATGTTGTGAATGCAATGCTAAGTGATGCGCACAAACCAATTATCATGCCTAAGTAGGGTATAAAGGTTAAAACACCTGTCATTATCCCTAAAAACCAAAATTTCTCAATCCCTGTGAGAAAAAGCCCAATCACGCAGAGCGCTCCCACTGCCATGCAGACAGTTGATTGGCCAATAAGATAGGCGGTTAATGTAGCATCGATACGTTTGAAGATGCGGCGGACTGTTGGTGCTATCGTGTCTGGTAAACGTTGATTGACATTGTGAATAAGTTTAGGCCAATCGCGTAGCATATAAAACATGATGACTGGCGTTAAAATAGCAAGTGTGAGGATATTTGCCAGCAGCATACCATTGCTGAGTAGGTTTATGATCAATTGAACTGACCATTTAACGATATCACCTAAATAGGCGGAAACTTGTCCGCGTATATTGGTGGCTGTAAGTGGATCTCCACTTATAGATGATAAGAGCGGCTGTATCTTGGCCATAACATGTTCAGCAAAATTAGGGATGCCCTTTACAAGTGAAACAAGTTCATTTTGCAAATAGGGTAATACCACTGAACTCACAAGAAACAGTACGATCAGGAATGTTAGAATTATTAACCCTGCGGCAATGCTGCGTGGTATGTAGCGTTCAAGTCGGTGCGCGATTTTATTAAAAAGATAAGCGCCAATAAAAGCAGTAAAAAATGGTTCACCAATGCCATCAAGGCTGTGAATGATGCCGGCACTGATCACTACAGTGAGTATGATTACCAGGAACCACCTGAAAAAATTTGGATGCGCGATAAAAGTGGACAAAGATCTTTGCATAGACAAAGCCTGATAAAAGTGTTGTTGCTAGTGTGCCATAGATTAACGCACTAGAAAAGAGGGGATAAAAATTAAGAGGTGGGAGGAGGGGGATTAAGAGTAACCAGCCCACGAGTGACATTTGTAGGCCTGTATTATATTTGCTGATTCTTATGGGGTTAAGTGTGTATGGAATCTTTTTTTTCTTGATCCAAAGGCCCCCAAGCACAATAAGTAAATCTCTAAACACAACAATACTTATAAGCCAAAAGGGTAGTTTTCCTATCACAAAAAGACCTACACAAACGCATGTAACAAAGACTTTGTCGGCAATTGGGTCAAAGGTTCGGCCAAACTCAGATTCAATTCCTAAAAAACGTGCACTGGCGCCATCAAGCCAGTCGGTAAGGCTTGCAAAACAGACAAGCCAGAATGCCAAGGTAGCATGATTGGCAAGTAAGGCCCAAAGCACAAAAGGGCCCGCCAAAAGACGAAGCCCTGTTAATGCTTGTGGAATCCAAAAGTAAGGACGGAAGTTAGCCAACAATTTCTGTCCTGCTAAAGAAGTATGAAATTTCAGATGCTGCATTTTCTTCGGAATCTGATCCATGCACAGAGTTTGCTTCAATAGATTCAGCAAATTCTTTGCGAATTGTGCCTTCAGCTGCGTTTGCTGGGTTTGTTGCTCCCATAATATCACGATACTTAACAACAGCATCGCTTCCTTCGAGTACTTGTACAACAACAGGGCCTGTTGTCATGAATTCACACAAATCACTGAAAAATGAGCGTTCTGCGTGAACGGCATAAAAGCCTTCTGCTTGTGCGCGTGTTAACCAAAGGCGCTTTTGCGCGATAATACGAAGACCAGCATCTTCGATTTTTGCATTGATCTTTCCAGTAAGGTTGCGACGTGTAACATCGGGCTTTAGGATGGAAAGTGTTTGTTGAACAGACATGTTGGTACCTTAAAATTTATCAAATTGTTATCCTTATTTAATAGGATAAAAAAGTTGAAAAAGCAAGGGTAAGTCGCTGGAGGTTTTGTTTCTATAGAAAATGCGCTGATTTTGTTTGTTTTTTTGCTACACAAAACATGAAAATATATAAGCGCTGTGTAAGTGGTAAATGGCAGTTCTTGTTTTTGTATGAATGTCATTAAGTTGACATCCGTAATACTTATACTGTAGAAAGTAAATATGCCTTTGATCAGCCTGAGGCTTGCGTAATACTTTTCATCCGTACTTTAACCGTTTTTTAAGAGTTAGCGATTTAATATGATCTTAGTGCAAAAACGAATGTATCAGCCTCTGATGAAAAATCGATTGAAGATTAAGAGAAATCTTAAGTATATTTTTCCATTTTGTGGTTTTTCAGTGCTTTTATTCGTTTTTTTGGGCGTTGGTATACGTACTCATATTATCTCAGATGCTTTTTCGTCATTCAATCTTAATTATGCATCAAATCTAAAATATGGGGGGCATAATCAAAAAGGTCAGCCATTTCATATCCAGTCTGAACGTGGCACCGAGCTTTCCGACAAAGAAGTTGTGTTTGATCAATTGAAAGCTGCTGTTGATCTTAAAAAAGGAGAGACGCTTAATATCGAGGCGAACAGAGGTGCGTTTGATAAGGCATCAAAAACAATGGAACTTAATGGAAATGTGCGACTTAAGCACGCTAATGGCTTGACATTACACACGACAGAGGCGACCATTAATATGGCGAATGGTTCAGCAGAAAATAACTCTCCTATCGAAGGCACAAGTGATCGTGCTCATATAAAAGCTAAAGGTTTTCGTATGGAAGGGGAAAATCAAATCGTATTTTTAGGTAATCCAGAGCTAACAATTCGTGCACATTAAATAAGTTCGTTGTGTAATTAATTTGAAGAAAAGGTTTATTGTTTATGGAAGTTAAATCTAGAAAATATTTTATTAGGGATATTTACCTTTATCTAATGTGCGCTATAGCATGTCTTATGATTACGTTTAAAACAACCGAGCTTTGCCGTAATTTTGTTGAAATGTATAATGCGCCCAGAATTTCTCTTCCCGACGAACTAGGAGCTGTCAGTTTTGGCGAGAGAAGAGATGTGTATAAAAATTTAACTCCTGAGAAAATAGAAGAGCTTCGGCAACAAAAAATTAAACTCTATAACAGCGAGAAAGCAAACATAGAGATTGATTCTAAAAATAAAATAAAGACTCATATTTTACAAAACATGCTAGACATTTTTGTGTGGATGTTAATGTTTATACCGCATCTATATTTCGCAAGAATTTCTCGTTCCCAAAAATCTAACAGTTCAGATGATCATAAATGAAAGTAGCCATACATATTGTGTATGTTTTTTTTAGTGTTGTTCTTTCTGTAAAAGCAGAAGGTGATATGGTTATTCGTGGCGAAACAATGCGTCACGATACAAAAGAGAATATTACAACCGCCGATGGTGGTTTAGGTTTTGCAACAGCTGATTGGGGCACAAACAAAACATTGAAAAAATTGCAAGCTAGAGTAATTAGTGCAAAGACGTATAAAAATACTGCTGAATTAACCAAAGACATATCCGCTAATGTTAAGACTGATGCAGCTACAGATAGCTTTGGTCAAGATATAGAATGGCTCGAGGCTAAAGATCACGTTCAAGTGACATTTCCAAATCGAACCATGACGGCTGATTATTGTAAAAGCCAGGGGAAAAAAATTAACTGCACAGGAAATGTGACTATCATTTCGGGCAGAAATCACGTAAAAGGTGACAAAGGGTCCTTTGATCTTGAAAAAGACCAATATGAAATTTCAACAAATCAAGCGACTAAACAGCAAGTTGAAGCAACGCTTTATTCAGCTAAGAATCAGATTGAATCATCGCCTGGCTTAGCTGCTGTGGGCGCATAGGAATCTATACATGCCAACTACTCCCGTTCAATCAGCGGCTCCATCAACGCTTATTGCTAAGCAAATCAGCAAAACATATGGTAAACGGCCTATTCTGCAAGGGGTTGATTTAAGCCTGACAGAGGGTGAAGCTGTTGGTCTATTAGGGCCTAATGGTGCTGGTAAGACAACCTGTTTTTCAATTTTGACGGGGCTTGTAAAGCCCGATCTTGGAAAAATTTATTTGAATGGTGACGATATTACACACACGCCACTTTATTTTAGAGCGCGTAGTGGTATTGGGTATTTACCGCAAGATGCGTCGATTTTTCGTGGCATGACAGTTGAAGAAAATATACTGGCAGCGCTTGAGTTATATGAAAAAGATTATGACAAACGACAAACATTTTTGAACTTATTGCTGGATGAATTTTCAATCAGTCATTTGCGTGGGTCGCCTGCGATTGCATTGTCAGGTGGTGAACGCCGCCGCGTGGAAATTGCTAGGGCTCTTGCAACACGTCCGCATTTTTTGTTGTTGGATGAACCTTTGGCAGGTATTGACCCGATTGCGGTGGGCGAAATTCGTGAAGTTATTTTGCATTTAAAATCGCTTGGAATCGGAATTTTGATTACGGACCATAATGTGCGTGAGACACTGGATATTGTTGATCGTGCGTACATCATTGCAGGCGGTCAAGTCTTGTGTGAAGGTACACCGGAAGAAATCATTAGTAATGAAAATGTTCGCCGTGTTTATTTGGGTGAACGGTTTAGTCTTTGAGACGCGGTGTTTTTTCCCTCCAGCGTCAATCTTTTCCGCTATACGTAACAAATGGAAATATCACTCTTCCTTCAAAAAACACATAAAAATCCATTCCTCGTTTACTTAGAATAAAGGATTGTCTCTTTATACTGAAAAGTATGATGAGACATGAACAAAATATATCGGTTCGCCAGACCACCGAACTATCGATGACGCCGCGCTTGCAGCAGGCGATTGCCCTGTTGCAACTATCAACGGCCGAATTGAATGCATATGTGGATCAGCAACTGCTGGAAAACCCGCTTTTATTGCAAGAGCAGGATAATTCTTTTGATGCGCCTGATAATAGTAATGATTCAGACAATGATGGGTCTGATACTTTTGATGAACCTGGTTCGGCTTCCTCTGATGATGCAAATCAAACGCCATTATGGAAATCACACAAGACACTGGGCGAATATTTAATTGAGCAAATTCATATGGCATTGCCAGATGATGTAGATCAGCTGATTGCTTTTGAATTGATGCTGCATCTTGATGAAGATGGATTGCTTGATGAAGATTGGGTCGAGGTGGCCGAGGTTTTAGGTGTGACAGATGGCCAGGTCGAATACGTTCTTAGCATTTTACAAAACTTTGATCCGCCTGGAATTTTTGCGCGTTCGGTTTCTGAATCGCTTAAGATCCAATTGATCGAGAAAAATAGTATTGATATAAGCCAGCTTGATGTGATGCTTAACGCGTTTCAACAGTTAGATCGTCATGATATTACTGAAGTCGCTAAGACAGCGCAGATCAATCTCAACGCGTTTAAAGAATTCTTGGGGCAGTTGCGGCATTTGCAATTTAGACCTGCTCATGCTTTTGTGCAAGATGATACTGTTGCCAGTATTATACATGATGTTCGTGTCGTTGCGCAGTCGGATGGCACGTTAGCAGTTGCGCTTAATTTTAGTAATCAGCCGCGTGTGTTGGTCAATAGCCAATATTATAATGATATCAAGGGCAAAGTGAGTCGCGCCGAGGAGCTAACTTACCTTAAAGAAAAATTTGCGGCGGCTAATTGGTTGATTCAGTCGCTTCAAAAACGTGCGGTGACATTGCTGCAGGCATCGTCTGAGATTGTGCATTGGCAGCAAGATTTTTTTGCATCATCTAATAATGCCTTAAAACCAATGACACTTAAAGAAATTGCGGATGCGGCCGGTGTTCATGAGAGTACGGTCAGCCGTATTACTACCGCTAAGTATATCCAGACCCCCCGTGGGATGTTTGAACTGAAAAGCTTATTTGTGAGCTCCGTTGGTGTAAAGCACAATAGTGCCAATACATCATCAAATGAAATTCAAAGTGCATTGAAGCAAATCATTCAGGAAGAACCTAAAAATAGTCCTTTATCAGATGAAGATTTGGTTGGAATTTTACAGTCAAAAGGGCTTGCCGTGGCCCGACGCACAATATCGAAATATCGCACGATTTTGGGTATTGCATCATCGAGCGATCGCAAACGGCACTATGCGATGAAGCAATCGCTGGGGAGGTAGATGAAAGCACAGAATTAAGTTATTTTTTTGCTACAAGAACAGCTTGTGCAATGGCTTCATTCACCTTCGATGTTCAAATGATTTAGAAATATTACTTGGGGGTTCCTCATGATGGGTAGTGGAAGGTTCTAGGGGTAATCTTGAATTTATGTTTGTCTAAGATTTAGTGTGTTTTCTTCGTTGATTGAACAGCTGTTCCTGTGACTAGAACTTCACTTAAACCCTCTGCAATATTTGATATCGAAAATCGAATCGCGACAATAGCGTCTGCTCCTATTGAATTTGCTTCAGCAATCATGCGTTCTGTAGCTTGCTGTCGAGCTTCCGATAAAAGCCCTGTGTAACTCTCAATTTCCCCGCCCGTGATAACTTTAAAACTTGCACGAAAATGTGCACCCACATGCCGGGTTCTAACAGTGTTTCCTGATACAATACCGATAGTTTTGTATGTATTTCCATCAAAAAATTGATCTTGTGTAGTCAGTAGCATAATTAACCATTTATGAAGATTAGATTTGGCTGTGATTTTACAGGTAATAAATGTGTTTTGAAAAGATATAAGATGTTGCAGTGCGTAAATTTTTCTGATTGGTGTTTTCTATCATTGCCAATTAAATATTTAATGTCCTATCAATCCTTGAAACTTATTTTGTAAACCTGGTATGTTTAAAATGAATCAATAAACAATTATTAGAAGCCTCACTTTTGACTGAAAAAACCTCTTCATCTTCTTCCCCCCCCTACGACGGTTTCATACATCTTCGAGTGCACTCAGCCTATTCGCTGACCGAAGGGGCTATTTTGATGAAGAGTCTGCCAAAGCTGTGTCAAAAACAAAAAATGCCAGCCGTTGCATTGACTGATACGAATAACATGTTTGGTGCGTTGGAATTTTCGATGGCTGCGGCGGATGCGGGGATTCAGCCCATTATTGGCTGCCAGCTGACGGTTGATTTAAGCGCACATTTTTCAAAAATCACGACGACTCCAGCGTCGATGGTTTTCCTTGCTCAAAACGAAGCTGGTTACATGAACCTAATGAAACTTGTAAGCCTTGCATATTTTAAGGAACAAGGATTGATTGGGCCGCACATTACAATGGCCGAACTTGCTAAGCATACGGATGGCGTGATTTGTTTGACGGGGGCGCATGAGGGGTCTCTTGCGCAATTGTTGCAGCTTACATCTGAAGACTCGCGTAAGGAATATGCTGATTCCTTCACAAAAACACTGCTCGATCTGTTCCCGAATCGTTTGTATATGGAATTGCAACGCCACGGCATACCGCTTCAACAGCAGTTAGAGCCTGACTTTCTTGATCTTGCGATTCGTTTTGACATACCACTTGTAGCAACGAATAATGTGTTTTTTGGCACACCCGATATGTATGACGCGCATGATGCGCTGCTGTGTATTGCGGCCGGTACCTATGTGGAACAAGATCAACGTCGCACCGAAACGCCGCGTCATTATTTTAGGTCGGCGGCCGAGATGAAAGAGGCTTTTGCAGATCTACCTGAGGCGACCCAGAATACAGTTGTGATCGCGCGTCGTTGTTATTACAGGCCGCTGCCGCGCAAACCTATTTTGCCGAGTTTTCCGACGGTTTCAGGGCGTAGTGAAACGGAAGAAATGTGGGATCAGTCCCATGCAGGTCTTGAAGTGCGTTTGACAGAGGAAGTTTTTAATCGCTTTCTAACTGAGCAACATGAAGAACTACGTGCGCAATACATAGAACGTCTGCGATACGAGCTTGGTATCATTGAACGGATGGGGTTCCCTGGGTACTTTTTGATCGTATCTGACTTCATCAAATGGGCAAAAGATCGAGGAATTCCTGTGGGGCCAGGCCGTGGTTCAGGGGCGGGCTCGCTTGTCGCATGGTCACTGCTTATTACCGATATGGATCCCATCCGATTTAATCTGCTGTTCGAGCGTTTCTTGAACCCAGAACGTGTTTCAATGCCTGACTTTGACGTGGACTTTTGCCAAGATCGCCGTGATGAAGTGATCCGTTATGTGTGTGAAAAATACGGTATGGATCGCGTGGCGCATATTATCACGTTTGGTAAATTGCAGGCGCGTATCGTGATTCGTGACGTGGGGCGCGTGCTGCAGATGCCGTATGGGCAGATTGATCGTATTTGTAAGATGATTCCGAATAATCCGGCGAATCCTATGACACTGGCGCAATCGATCGAACATGAACCGCTTTTAAAACAGCAACGTGATGACGACGAAATGGTTGCACGGTTAATGGATATGGGGATGAAGCTTGAGGGCTTATATCGTCACGCATCGACGCATGCGGCGGGTGTTGTGATTGGTGATCGTCCGCTTGATGAACTGGTGCCGCTATATCGCGATGAAAAGTCTGACTTGGCTGTGACGCAGTTCAATATGAAATATGTTGAAACAGCCGGGCTGGTGAAGTTCGACTTTTTGGGGCTTAAGACGCTGACCGTCGTTGAATCATGCTGCCAATTGGTGAGAAACCTAACGGGCAAAGATTTCCGCATTCATACCATTCCATTGGATGATCCGGCTACGTTTGCGCTGCTGTGCCGTGTTGAGGCTGTCGGCATATTCCAGCTTGAAAGTGCTGGTATGCGTGATGTGTTGCGGAAACTTCAGCCTGACCGATTTGAAGATTTAATCGCGCTTGTGGCGCTCTATCGTCCAGGGCCCATGGATGATATTCCGCGCTATCTTGCATGTAAGCATGGCGAGGAAGCCGTTACATACTTGCACCCGCTGTTGAAAGATATTCTAGAGCCAACCTATGGCGTTATGGTTTACCAAGAACAAGTTATGCAGATCGCACAGGTCTTGGGTGGCTATACACTTGGTGCCGCTGACTTGCTACGTCGTGCAATGGGTAAGAAAATTAAGTCCGAAATGGATGCGCAGCGTGCCTTATTTACTGAAGGCGCCATTAAAAATGGTATTAAACCGAATATTGCGTCACAGATTTTCGATCAAATGGCAAAGTTCGCAGGGTACGGTTTTAACAAGTCGCACTCGGCGCCATATGCGTTGTTGGCTTACCAAACGGCGTATTTAAAAGCCAATTATCCGCTGCAATTTTTTGCAGCAACCATGACATTAGATATGCACAATACCGATAAACTGAATGTATATCGTCAAGACCTTGATCGCCAAGAAATCCCCTTGTTGCCCCCAAGTGTGAATGAATCTGATGTGACTTTCACGGTTGAAGGTCATGGTATCAGGTATGCGCTGGCTGGGCTTAAAGGGGTAGGGGCGCAGGCGATGGAATCACTTGTTGCAGAGCGTACTAAAAATGGTGCATTCAAAAATTTACGTGATTTTGCAACGCGCATTGACCCTGGCGTTATCAACAAACGGCAGCTTGAAAATATGGTAAACGCGGGCGCTTTTGATTGTTTGCATAATAATCGCCGGCAATTAAGTGAAGGCTTAGAGGCGTTACTTGGGATTTCTCAGCAAATACGATCTGAAAAATCAAGTAAACAACGCATGTTGTTTGGCAGCACAGCCACTGAAACCGAAAAAGATGTGCCGCTACCAAATGTGATGGAATGGACACCGCTTGATCGTTTGCAAAAGGAATTCGATGCGATTGGGTTTTACTTAAGCGCACATCCTCTTGATATGTATAAAGATGTGCTTGATCAATTAGGTGTTGTGAAGTCATGTGATTTGCTTGAGCGTGCAACGAGCAGCAATCAAACTGTCGCACTTGCAGGGATTATCTTAACGAAGCAAGAACGTACATCCAAAAAAGGCGATCGATTTGCCTTTGTGTCATTGACCGATTTGACAGGCGTGTTTGAGGTTGCATTTTTTTCAGAAGCCTTTGCATCGGTGCGTGATAAGTTGATTCCAGGGCAAGCAGTATATGTAACTGGGAATTTACGTGCGGACGGTGATGAAAGTTTTAGGCTAACGGGGAACGGGCTGGAACCGTTAGATAACAAGGCTAAAGTTGATTCGTTGGAGCTATCTATTGACCCTAAACGGGCGAATGTCGCGCACCTTGGCGAGATAGTGCAGGGCCTTAGAAAGGGTCGAACAGTGCTTCATTTTTTGGTGCCGGTTGCAGGGATTGGTACGATTAAGGTGACACTTTCCGGTGGGTATGACGTAACGCCAAATCAAAAAGCGACGCTGCTGCAAGTGTGTGGGTGAGAAATATTTATGATGAACGAAAGTGAAATCCTTCTTTATACGACAAAAGAAGGTAATGTAAAAGTTGATGTGATTTATGGCGATCAGACGATTTGGCTGAGTCAAAAGAAAATGGCATTGCTTTTTGGGGTGGATATCAGAACCATTAGTGAGCATTTTCAGAACATATTTAATAGTGGTGAATTGCTTAAAGATTCAGTTATCCGGAATTTCCGGAATACTGCAACAGATGGCAAAAACTACACCACTCAATTTTACAATTTGGATGCCATTATTGCAGTTGGTTATCGTGTTAATTCAAAGCAAGCAACGGAATTTAGAATTTGGGCAACCAATATCTTAAAAGAATTTATCATCAAAGGTTTTGTTCTTGATTCAGACAGACTTAAAAATGGTGCTAAATTTGGCCACGATTATTTTGATGAATTGCTTGAAAAGATCAGAGAGATCAGGGCCTCTGAACGACGATTCTATCAGAAAATAACGGATATTTATGCTGAATGTTCTGCAGATTATGATCCGGCTAGTAGTGTCACAAAGGAATTCTACGCTAAAGTTCAAAATAAATTGCATTTCGCGATTCATGGGCATACTGCTGCCGAGCTAATTCATGAGCGTGTTAATCATATAAAGCCATTTATGGGGCTAACAACATGGAAGAATGCGCCAAATGAGAAGATACTAAAATCAGATGTAAGCGTTGCAAAAAATTATTTGTCAGGGGAAGAGATCAAAGAATTAAACCATATTGTGACAATGTATCTTGATTATGCAGAGCTTCAGGCATCAAAGCAGAAATTAATGCGCATGGATGATTGGGTTGTGAAATTAGATGCATTTCTGTCATTTAACGATTACAGCATTTTAGCTCATGCTGGCAAGATTAGTGCAGAGATTGCAAAGGCCCTTGCCGAAGAAGAATTTGATAAGTACAGAGTTATTCAAGATCAGTTGTATCAATCTGATTTTGATAAACTTATTGGTGAAGTTAAGCAGAAGAGTTAGAGTGGCGCCGAATCAAAAAGCGACGCTGCTGCAAGTGTGTGGGTGATTTGTTTTATAGCAATTCTAAGTTGGAATTGAATGCCTATAGCAAGATCATTCCTTCCATCTTTGCTTTTAGCCACGCCGAGACAAGCTGCGATGGCGAATTCATGAGCAGTTTATGAGTGAATCGTTATATATAAGCTCTTCATTACGAATGTCACACGACTCACTCCTCATCAAAAAACTAGACAAACACAGTTCTTCTTTGTAACTTAGCTACACACCCATTCTTAAAAAGAGAAAACAAATATCATGGGAGAAAACCACCCAGTGAAAAGCTCGGCTTTTAGACTTTATGGTCGGCAAAAAACACGTGCGCTCAATGATCGACAATGTGAGTTGATGGAACAATTATTGCCTAATCTTGATGTATCAATTTCCGATTTATCTAAGAAAGAAGGCTCTGTTCTTGAAATAGGTTTTGGGTTTGGTGAACACTTAGCACATATCGCAGAAAAAAGCCCAGATACATTCCATATCGGCTTTGAACCCTTTACCAACGGTGTCGCATCACTATTACAGCATATAGATGACAAAGAACTTAGAAATATCAATCTTCATCAAGGCGATGTACGTCACTTTTTTCCTGAAATGCCAGATCAATTATTTTCAAGCATTTATTTGCTATATCCAGATCCATGGCCTAAAAAACGCCATTTCAAACGTCGTTTCATACAAAAAGAAACGCTTGCAACAATGCATCGCTTGCTTGCCCCCAAGGGAACACTTTATGTTGCCAGTGATCATGACACCTATCAAGCTTGGATAGAAGAACATATACAAGCCATTGAAGCCGCTAAAACGTTTGAATGGACAAACAAACCAACAAAAGATATAGCATGGGCTGGCTGGATCAGAACGCGCTATGAAGAAAAAGCCTTTCGTGAAGGGCGCACTCCGCGCTATTATGTGCTCACAAAGAAATAACGCTTGATAAAATAGTAAAAAGGACATTTATGGACATCTCTAAAATACCCGCTGGTAAGAATACTCCATGGGATATCAATGTTATTATTGAAATTCCACAAGGTGAGGCAAAAATTAAATATGAATTTGACAAAGATTCAGGCGCAATTTTCGTTGATCGTTTCTTAAAAACACCCATGTATTATCCTGCGAATTATGGATTTATCCCGCATACGCTGGCAGATGATGGTGACCCGCTTGATGTATTCGTTGTTGGTGAAAGCCCTATCGTGCCAGGTGCTGTGATTCGTGTGCGCCCAATCGGTGTGATGGTTATGGAAGATGAAAAAGGTATGGATGAAAAGGTTATCGCTGTTCCTGTTGACTCGCTGAATCCATTTTATGGCTCGGTCAAAGATATAAAAGATTTGCCAGAAATCATATGTAAGCAAATCACACACTTCTTTACGCACTACAAAGACTTTGAAGAAGGCAAATGGGTTAAAATAAAATCGTGGGAAAATGCAGAAACAGCTGCAAAAATTATTGAACAGACGATAGAGAACGCGAAGAAGTAGAAAGCTTATACCGTCATTGCGCTGCGCCAGGCCGTAGCTTTAGCAAAAAATGGAGCCTAGCAGACGTGGTTAATCTAGATATCTTATCTATGAATGGTCACGTCTCTGCAAGGCCTGCCGCGACGGTCCATGCAGTAAAGGATATTTATGTTTCCTACCTATAAACATCACATTTTTATATGTCAAAACGAACGTGCTAATGGGCATGCAAGGGGTTGCTGCGCGTCAAAGGGATCAATTGACCTGCTTACTTATATGAAAGAGCGCATCAAAGAATTAGGCCTTAAAGATATACGTGTTAACAAGGCTGGCTGCTTTAATGAATGTGAAAAGGGCCCCATCATGGTCGTTTATCCAGAAGGAAAATGGTTTTGCGTAAAAAGCAAAAGCGATGTTGATGGGATATTGGAGCAGATACAAGAAAACGCGATATAATCAACATGATTATTTCAACTTATCCTCTTAGAAACTCAGGTATTATTCTCTTCTTTTTTCTGTTAATATTTTTGAAAACTGCAGTGTTTATATAAGAATCCCATGAAAAATTCAGCCACCTTACCAAGAACAATCGCACCATTTGTATGGCATTTTCTCAAACCGTACAAAATTTATATGATTGGTTTCGTCGCGTGCGCTGTGGTGTCCGGCTTATTTACTATTATTTTTTCAACCTTGCTTAAAATTATTATTGATACAATAGACACCACTACTAGCGCATCGCAGCACAGCATCCCTCTGCTGCAGTTGCTTTTTTGGCCAAGCATAGGATTCATCATTAATTTTGAAATTCACAACACAATGTGGCGTCTCATGAATTGCATTAATTATAAAATTCAGCCTCTCATCAAAAATAACATTATTCAAGAAACCTTTAATTATGTAACTCGCCACTCACATCAATTTTTTCAAGATCAAATGGCGGGCAAGCTTTCTAATAATGTCACGATTTTAGCGAATAGCATTGAACGTGCTGTACATGATTTATCCCGGCATATCATTCGTGGGGCTGTCATGGTGTGTGCTACTTTTATAACGTTATACCTTGTGCATCCTGATTTTTTTTGGTGCTTTCTCATTTGGGCCGTCTTGTTTGGAATAGGTAGCTTTTGGGCTTCACAGAAAAGCATTTCGCTTGTTGATCATTTAGCGTCCACAGAGTCAGCTGTATCAGGAAATCTTGTAGATAGCATTAGCAACATCCAGAATATTCGTTACTTTTCTATGTTTAATTTTGAATCATCGTATCTTTTGAAAACGCTGTCGTTAATGAGGCTAGCTTTTCGGAAAAAAGAAAAATTTATGATTATTTATTGGAGTTTTCAAGGAATATCCCAAACGGCGATGTTAGCTGTTATGGCCTATTTATTGATAAATCTGCGACAAAAAGGTCTTGTAAGCGCCGGTGATTTTGCTCTCATTTTAACACTTTGTACCGAGGTTGGGTTCATTGTTTGGTGGACGATGGAGCAAATTGATAACTTGAATGATACCATTGGAAAATGCAATCAAAGTTTACGTGCTCTTTTTGCGCCACTTGAAATCACAGATACACAAAATGCAAATGAGCTAATAATTACTCATGGGAAAATTCAATTTAAAGATGTTTTTTTTCATTATAAAAATACAAAAGCTCTTTTTGAAAACCAATCAATCACAATTGAACCAGGACAAAAGGTTGGACTTGTTGGCTATTCGGGTAGTGGAAAATCAACATTCGTCAACCTAATCTTGCGTCTTTATGACATTAACAACGGATATATTTTAATTGATGGACAAGATATAGCAACCGTCACACAAGATTCTTTACGCGCACATATCGGTATGATCCCTCAAGATTCATCGTTATTTCACCGCACGCTCATGGAAAATATACGATATGGCAGAGTTGGTGCTACTGAAGATGAGGTCATTGATGCGACTAAACGCGCACATGCACACGATTTTATAGAACAGCTTCCTGAAGGATATGCATCCCTTGTGGGCGAGCGCGGCATCAAGCTTTCAGGCGGGCAGCGCCAACGTATTGCCATCGCACGCGCAATGCTAAAAAATGCGCCAATTCTAATTTTAGATGAGGCTACATCAGCACTGGATTCTGTGACTGAACATTTAATTCAAGTAGCAATTACTGAGTTGATGCGCGGCAAGACGAGCCTTGTTATTGCACACCGTTTATCAACATTACTACACATGGATCGGATTTTAGTATTTGATCAAGGTAAAATAGTACAAGATGGCACGCATGATGAGCTGCTCGGCAAACCGGGAATGTATAAGACACTATGGGATGCGCAGGTTGGTGGATTCTTAGGAGATGGCGAGACTGTTTCTAATTAAGTGAGTAGAAAGAAAAGGATGTAATTTCTTATCACACCCTCTACTCCTCATGTTAAGACGGATAAACACCTGTTTTTTCTTTATACAAACAAATTTCATAAAAAATTCGCGCTAAATTATCAAGCAGCATTGCAAGTTTTTTAGAATCAGGATAAGCATCACGTTCGGAGTCGCGTAACGCAGGAGCACAAACGTCAACATAACCTTCAAAGCCGTATTGATAGGCCACACGTTTTAAAATCAAATACTGATAAAGTGCAAAAATATGAGAGGATACAGCTAGTACTTTTTGATCTTTGGATAAAGACTTCTGTTTGAAGAATAATGCCAACGTGCTTTCAGTTGTTGCCCGCATTCCAATTGGGTGCGCATCATCAATAATAATTACTGGTAATTTCATAAACGCTGATTCTTTTTTAGATTGATTATAAACCCATTCAAGACCGACCTTTTCTGAATCAGCCTTTAATATGTTTAATGCCTCTATTGATCCATTTTTAGTAAGCATTTCTTTTTCAACGTTATTAAAAGAACGTTTTCCCGTCAGAATATATATAGTTGATAAATCTGATTTAATTTTATTTTTATTAATTAATGTATTTAGAAAGTTTATTCGAGACTGAAAATCCCCTATGGTTGAGCCTAATAAAAGAATTGATGAGAAGGTGGAAGATGCTGGATATGCCGCAGCTCCCATATTTAAGCCCTTTATATTATCTACTTTTGGCGACAAAATAAGATCTAGCAACCTTTGAATGTTATTTGCCTTTCCATCATACGCCATATCCCAACGCTCTACTCCTGGCTTTGCAAACCATGCATACTTTGGATAACGAGGATCTTTTCCTTGAATAAGATTTTTAACATTTTTACAATGTGGTGAATCAAGTTCAGCCATCATTGCAGGCCAATTTTCTTTCGCAGGCATTCCTTTTATACGAACACCTGACTGCCCCAAAATCTCAATAACTGTATCTGTTACCATTCCATCAGCATGGATCAAATCACTAATTTGCGTAGAAAGTGGCTGTGATTCGTTTTTGTTTTCCTTGCATGAAACAGCAAAAACAACAGCAACAAGAAATATATATTTTTTAATTAGCGACATTTTTCTTTCCTTAAACTATTTATAGAATTCTTAATATCTAAAGAGCCAGCTGAGTCCTGCTCCACTGCCAGCATTTTTTTCACCAACCTCAAGGTCTAAATAAACATTTTTAGCTAATGCTGTCGATACAGTTGCTTTGCTTCCTGCGCTGCCAATACTTTGATCAATGGAAACACGCATATTTTCAAATTCTTTTCCAATACTAAGCGCTTGTGTTGCTGTTTGCCCAGACTCCTCTGTATTTGCCTTTATTGCATTTTCTTTAAGTTCAAAGGTATCAAAGCCAAAAGAGCTACGAAGGTTTTCTAAGAAATTCATTCCCTTTTTATCATTTAATGATGTCCCGATAGAGGCCAGCTGAACACTTTGCCCAGTCGAAATTTTATTTAATTCTTTTCCAAAAAGAAGTCGCGCCAATACTTCATCTTCTTGCAGGGCAGGGTCAGATACAAATGAAATCTTCGGCGAAGGCGCATACCCGGAAACTTGCAAATATACTGTAACATCTTCAACTTCACGCATTGCTACAAGCCAAATATTTGGGGCATTCCTATGTTCACGATCAAATGTAATTTTGGCCTCACTAATTTTAAGAGGCTTTCCGAAGAACGAAAGCTTTCCCTTTGTTGCGTTAAGCGTTCCCTCTAAATAGGGCGATGAGATATCACCTTTAACCATAATAAACCCAGTCCACTGGCTCATTAATCCCAAATCCAAATCGCGGATGTAAAAGTTTTTATCAATAGTTAAAGCAAGCTCAATTGGAAAAAGAGGGGAGGCAGACTTCTGCTTTTCCTTCTTTTGCACCTCAAGTTCTTTAATTTCAATATAAGACACATCATCATTTGAAAATTCTTCAAGCATAATAAGGGATGGTGATAATGTCACAGCACCTGTAATTTTACTTTGAAGGCCGGGGCCATTAATTTTAATATCGCCCGTTGCGCGTATCGTCATATCATCACGGTGCACAACAATAAGATCATTCAGTTTTAAGTTTAGTGCAAAATTAGGCAACGCCAAACCAACAAACTCAAAACCACCCATAATATCAACAGTTCCCAAATGTGAATTTTTGTTGACATTATTTGGATCACGTACATCGTTTCCTGCCAAACGTTCAATCATCAATTTTTTGCCAGACGCCTTTAGTGTGCCGGCAATATTAGCAATATGAGTTCCATTATCGGCACTATCATAAAGTCCATCACGTGCATTAATACGTCCTGACATATTAATATCCGCCAAAGTTCCTTCAACGTTCAAATTCAAATTTAGAATGCCACCTAAACGATCATGTGTATTAAATAGCGATGAAAGCAATGACACATCTAACTCGCCCGCAACATTAAAGTTAACTGTGTTTTTCAAAAATGTTGAAGCATCTAAAGAAATAGAACCTTTTGCCTTAAAAATTTGTGCTTTGCGGCGTTGTGTATGCATATCAATTAAAAGTTGTTTTGCCTGGCGTTCAAGTTGAATCGTCCATGAGAAATCTTTAAAAAGTGTATTATTAGTCAATGGGCTCGATAAATACGGAATTAATTTGCTTAAAACAAACTGCCCCTTCCACTGGTCAAAGGGATGATGTATTTCAATTTTACCATTAAGTAACCCATCCATATCCCAAGACGGCACAAACATACGCGCTGTTATAAGAGGAATATTTTCAAAGATAATTTGTTTTTCTTTTTCCACACAATGAATGCTGCCTTTTTGGCCAACACGCATTGAAAAACTAGGGATTTTTTCTACATTAAAACCAATCGATACAGATTCTTTTAGTGCAATTATGTGTTTTTGATAGGCCAATTGAAATGATTCTAATTGAAATATTTGCTTTTGAAACAATAGGTGCCCTTTGGCTGAGCCATGCGGCAGATGTGCGATATCTCCAGCGCCTGTTGTAAGGTTAAGCACGCCATTAACTTTATTGAATTGAACTGTAGCGGCTGTCTTTCCAAAGGTAGCTCCCCCGACCGTAGCTTCTGGCAATGTGCATGACAGAGTCCCGCTTAATGTGTGGTCTAGGTGAAAAGTAGCATGTCCGGCGCCATAAACTGTATCATTCGTCAATTTTGCGCAATCAATATCAAAGGCACCTTCAATTCGTGCGCCAGTTGCATTTATATGAATTGCGACCACATTATTTCCGACCCATTGCCATGTGGGTTTAAGGCGCATTAAATATCCGTTACGATTAAGCGCAGCAGTACCCTCAAACACATGATCATTAATTTTAAATGTAAACAAATCTGTGTGGTCATCAAGTGAAAGCCCCTTAGGGCTGTGCAATGTAATTGCATGACCGTTAACTGCAAGTGTCGCCTTTTTAAGGCAGACATTAATGCCAATATTACCGAGGTCACCCGTAAATTGAAACGCCGTTGTTTCCCAATGTCCACTGCCATCAATATGCGCTGTCTGTTCTTGGAGCGCCCATGTAGCCTTAAACGTTAAATCTGTTCCCCCATCGTGTGATCCTTGACCATCCAACACAATACGATCTGGATCATATGACAAGTTTCCTTTGCCTCGAACGTGAGCCTCTTGTGTGCGTGCAACGATGTTTTTAATGTGTGTTGTGCGCTGTTCAAGCATTTGCTTAATGCTTAAATCGAGCGAAATATCAGTGTCCGTGCTTTTTACATGAACACGTGTATTGCTGCCAACTGTTGATAACTGCACTATGGTTTTTTTATGTTGTGTATTGATCGTTACATCACCAACTGGCAAAAACGTATCTAAATTTTCAATTTGAATAGCGCCTTCGACCGTTATAGGGGAGCCGTTCAGCATACCCACACGATCAATCAAACGAAGGTTAGCCGTTGCGCCCGCGGCCTTTGGTGAAAAACGAAATGAGCCCTCAACAGGCGCGTCATCGTTCGTGGCCTTTGTGATTGATTTTAGCTCGACAAGCGATTCAACCCCTTGTTTTTGAAAATGAAAAGACAAATTGGCAGCAGGTGTTTTTAAAACATTAATATGCACACGTTTCAGCACTGTTTGATCAAGCACAATCGGCAAAACCGTTGTTAGCATCGTGGGTAGTTGATTTGTTGTTTTTTGGCTTGCACTCGCCGTTTTCTGATGCCATTCAAGCTGGTTAACCGTAATTGATTCAATCTGCATCTTTCCACGCAACAACATGCGTGCCGCAACATTAACGTGTAAATCGTGCACCTCTGCTAATGCGCCCGATGAATCTGCAATGTGGATGGATTTAACGCTAAGATGAAAAGGCAATATCCCATGCACGCCATCGACTTTAACGGACACACCATGGGGCGCTGCCACACGTGACACAATACGCTGCACAAGGTGTGATTTAACATATGGAATTTGGATGCAAGCCAGCGTTACTACCACCATAGTGATAAGTGTCATACTGATATTTTTAAAATGGCGCATTGATATTGGCACGCGTGTTCCTTTTATTGTGTTAAATTGTCGGCCTCAGCTCATTCTTTTGACAGCCTCAGCTCATTTTTGTCATTCCTGCGAAGGTCTTAAATGTATATTTCAATCAAAGCTTTTAAATACTTTTTTATGGATCTCCACCTTCGCGAGGATGACAAGGGGCAATTACATTTTCCACAGACTAACACAGATCACAAATTATTTAATCATCCGATATCATTAATATGATATTCTACCCACAACTTTTGCGACTACATGTTGCAAACCAACCAAAAACGAACACGAGCCACGCATGTCAAAATCCACTCAACCTCTTGAAACTATTATTGGCTATACATTCAAATCCCCTGCTTTGCTTGAAAAGGCATTGTCCCACCCTAGTGCCGCCCAGCGTAATAAGGACTTTGAGCGCTTTGAATTTCTTGGTGATCGCGTGCTTGGACTTACCATGGCGGCTGTATTATTGGAACTTTTCCCAACGGAGCCTGAAGGGCATCTGGCAAAACGTCAAGCCGTGCTGGTATCGCGTGAATCGTGCCAGACAGTAGCTAGTCTCATTCAACTAGAAACACACATCAAGGCCGTGTGTGATTTGGGTGTGCACGAATCAAATATGATGGCAATACTTGCGGATGCGGTAGAGGCGCTACTAGGCGCAATGTATCTGGACGATGGGATAGCACCTTGTCACACATTCGTGCGACGCTTTTGGGCTGATTTGTTTCATAATTCAAAGGAGCCCCCAAAGGATGCGAAATCGAGCTTACAAGAATGGCTGCAAAAACGTGGAAAACCAACACCTGTTTATACACCAACGGATGTGACGGGGCCTGCACATAATCCAACATTTGAGTGCGAAGTTCAGCTGGAAGGATTGCCGTTGTTTAAAGGCACAGGGCGTAACCGCCGCATGGCTGAGCAAGATGCAGCAAAGTCTGCGATGATATGGATTAACTCTGCTGCGCGTTAGCTGGACTTCTTTAACTTGTCATCCGCGGATTTGATCCACTACTGTACGAACGTTGTTCAATAAAGTAGCTTTTATTTAAATAATCTAAATATTTCATTCAAATTAACTAAATATTAATTCTTCCATGTCAAAGTTTTCATAGATGGTGGAGGTTTATTATTCAAATTTCCTCATTTCATAGAAAATTAGGAGGTTTAAATGAAATTTAAATTAAAATTACTCGGCACGTGTTTAGGCCTTGCTTTATCGTGCACAAGTTCATACGCCGTGTCTGGTGTAAGTGACGCATTAAATGCACTAGGAACCGGCGTTAGTGCATTAACTACTAAAGTAATTGCACCTGCAAATACGAGTGATATTGCTGATTTAAGCACCACTGTTGTAGCAAACCTTACTACTACACAGTTTGCCGCGTTATCTACAGTTCAAATACCTGCATTAACAACAGCACAACTCGCGGCCGTCACAACAGGGCAAATTGGTGCGATGACATCGGCGCAAGCCAAAGTTTTAACGTCAACACAAATTGCAGCCCTTCCTTCTATTAGCCGCATGGGTTCAGATGTCATCACAGCGATTACAACAGCTGCACTGCCAAGCTTGTCAACATCATTGCTGACTACGCTAACAACAGCACAAATAGCCGCGCTAACAACAGCACAAATAGCCTCGTTAACAACGGCACAAGTTGCAGCTATAACGACAGAACAAATGCCTGTATTGTCAACAGCAGAGCTTTCTGCTATGACAACAGCACAATTTGCTGCATTAACATCAACCCAACTCAATACATTATCCAACGTAAAAGTCGCAAGTCTTTCGTCAGCAAAAGTAGCTGCTATGCCAACGTCAGTGGTTACTGGTTTGTCAACAGCCTTAGTGCCTTATATAGCTGATACGGCGATACCATATTTAACAACAGCCCAAATAGCTGCAATACAATCTGCTCAATTAGCTGTTTTAGACCTGACACAAGTCAATGCGCTTACATCAAGTCAAATGAGTGCTATAGGCAGTGCTGTGTTTTCAGCGTTAACGTCACGTCAAATCCCAGCCTTGCATGCATCAGCTTTTGCTGGCATACCAACTTCCGTGATGAGCGCCATAACACTCGGCCAAATTACAGCGCTTACTACAACTCAATTAAATGCCTTTTCGTCCTCTCAATTAAATTCCATACCAACAGCAACTTTTACGACATTAACAACAGGTGCTTCAGGGCAAATCGCAAGCTTGCCAACATCACTTATTGCAAATATTACTACTGCATATATGACAGCCTTAGCAACAAATCAGCTAACATCTTTAACAACAGCTCAGGTAAACGCCATGACCTCTGCACAGGTTAGTGCATTGGCAGCAACAATGAGCACTCTGCTATCAAATCAATTTGCTGGATTGTCTTCGTCAAATCTTGCTGGTTTATCCACAGCAGCATTAACAGCTCTAGGCTCCGACCAACTGCGGTCAATACCTGCAGCCGCTATACCAGGCCTCCCATTGGGTTTAACTTCAGATTTATTGTCAGCAATGATTTCTAGCACGACAACCAGCTTTACACCCGCACAAGCACGTGCCTTTACGTCATCTCAGTTTTCTTCAACTGCGCTGGCTGGCAACACCAACATGACTTCATGGAGGGCTCTCGCTATTGCATAGTTTAGCAGCTTATAAAGTAATAATTTGCGGGGGCATTATGCCTCCGTTCTTTTGCGTAAATACATCAATTTTATTTAAAATTTTATATTGAAAAGCTTTTTGAAATCTTTCACACTTATTACTATGAAATAATTATTTTTAGGAAATTCTTATGAAAAAGCGATCATTCATTCTTGCCTTGCTCATGTCTACCTCATTTACGTGCGGAGTCGCATTGGCAACAACAAGCGATCCCTTAGAAAACGAATTGTCTGAAGGGCTGCATATAGCGGCAACAGAAGGTCTGTCTGCGGATGTCTTGTCTGAAAAGTCAGGAACAGTGCTAACAACAAACGACCCAACAGGAAATGTCTTGTATGGAGGGCAGCAAGCACATGAACTTTTTCAAAAGCAATCACTAAACATATCGTACTTTCTTGCATGCAAAGTAAAGGAAAGACACAGCTTTAAAACGCTTTACGAAGATGCGGCAAACCTTAGGAAAGATGTTGCTGAAAGAACAAACACGCTCAATGCGCAAGATTTTGGCGTTTTACGCACCCCAGAAAGCGTGCCATGGGCAGCTGGTGCGACTACTCCTGTTTTGCAATATCCAGATATGACCAGAACAGTTACTGAACACTTAGTATCACTAGACAAAACAGAAGAATTTGCCCGACTTGGTGACGAGCTTGAATATCGCTATCGCACACGAACAGTTGCTGAATGGTTGGCTCTTGCAGAAACCGAACACACCGAGAATAATCAATTAAAAACATTTTTACAACGTGTTCTTACTGGACAACGTGACCCAGAGAATAAAGATGGTTGTATGTGGTTGTTTGATAAAGAAAAAGATTGGGTAGATGTTGATGGTGCTAAAGTATTTAAACCAAATCCATTGACTATGTATCGGTATAGTCGGTGGCTTAAAGCCGCATATGAATTTGCAACACATAAAGAAGACCCATACGATCTATCTGAAAAAATAAACATTACACTTTCTTACGTTGAGGTGAGATTCAGTGGCACAGATGTTCATTCACGTGGTTTTATGTTTCCAAGCGATTCTGACAGTAAGCCTGATCTTTCAGACCGTCCTTTTGCTCTTTGCCACCCACCCACAAATAGCGTCGAATATCATTTAGGAAAATGTCATGATGCGTTTGAAGCAGCACGCCGTTGCACAGGTGATGTAGGGGCAAAAATTAGAAAAATTCTTGGCTTTACACATGTTTGGTCAGTAACTATGCCTTATGCCAGAGGCTCTGCTGCCGATAATGAATTTCTTACCACCGCTTTGTTTGTTTATCATAAGTTAGGCTTGCCAAAACGTGACGTTCTTCGCAAAGCAGATGAGTATGCACAAGCGTCTTTTACCGCGCAACAATTCGCAAACAAAATGCTTGAATTAGGCATCGAAGAGTTAGATCCATTACCATTCACAATGGAAGAGTTTTTAAAGACATTAATTCCTGCTGCACTTGATGAACAAGCCTTAGCTTTGAGAAAAAGTGAAGAAGAAAAAGCAGAATTAACCGCAGCGAAAGGAAACACCGTTCCAAAAGAATACCCGGATTCAATTTTTGGTGTATCTGCAAAACCTGGCATGTACGTATTAGATAATTTAGTTCACCATTTGAATGAAAGGCCTGCATATTTTGATCTTTTAAATTACATTACGGGACATATCAAAGGTATTGTGTCAAGAATACCAGGCGTTGATGCAGATGCTTATCAAAGACTACAAGTACCTCTCGCAAAATTGGCGCCATGTGAAACAGCATTTACTGCTGCACTGATGTATCAAAGTGACGACGCAACAACATATGAAAACATCAAGCGCTATTACGAATTATATAATGAAACAAAACCTTACGCTGAAGGCACAGAAATGGTAAATAATTTACTATTTCAAGCATTATGTTTGCACAATAATATTGTCCCGCAATTAATGGATGGGACGTCATTGATAAGCCCGCAAAAGCCAGATGCTCCTTTAATAAATCCACTGTTTAAAGGGCGCCATGTGGTTGCCACTACTCAGGAAACAGCAGATAGAATAAGTGGCCATTTGAATGAAACGTTTGATCCAGCCGCGCGTACTACGCAGTTATGTGAAATAATGAAAAGACATGGTTCCGACAAAAGTACTGTTCACAACTACACAAGAATGTATCAGTTCTTACTTGAATCAAAACGCGAGACAGCGACAAACGTTTTTGAAATTGGAATTGCTTCTACCGATCCTCAGTTTGCTTACACAATGGGTAAAGATGGAACAGTAGGTGCATCTTTGCGTGGATGGCGTGAATTTTTTCCAAATGCGCGTATCTATGGTGCGGACATTGATGCTAAAGCCTTATTTCAAGAAGAACGCATTAACACCTATTTTGTGGATCAATTAAAGACAGATGCGATCTCAACTATGTTCGCTCAAATTCCTGTTGCAGGTTTTGACGTAATGATTGATGACGGACTGCACTGTTTTGAGGCAAATGATATTTTCTTTAAAGCAGCAATTGATAAGTTGACGCCAGGTGGAATCTATATCATTGAAGATATTGCCCCCCGAGGCGTCCCTCTCGTTTTGAAATTACTCGAAGAAATTTCTGGTGAATATGATGCGGCATTTATTCAATTGCCAACCGCACCTGCGCGATTTGACAATAATATTTTTGTGGTATTTAAAAAAGCAATAGAGGTTTAGGCCAAAGTTCGAAATTAAAACAATAATGGCTGATTTTGAATAAAACTTAATAACCAAAAATACCGTCATGGCCCGCCTGCTTTGCAGATTCGCCATGGCGGCAGCTTATGCTTTGATTTAATTAAAATTATTACGACTTGTGCAGATAATTTTTGACTTGCCCTGAGAGAAACTATTTTTTTCGTGAGTACTTTGTATTGTTATATTTCACTTGCAATCAACCAGGCAATCTACTTATACTAGAATTGGTTTTTTTAATGTGATCACCTAATATGATGCACCATTCCTTTTTTAACGCTTATCATACACATTTTCGATTTAGCCACTTTACATGGCAATTTCGAACAATAGGATATGAATCAAAGCAAAATGAAAGTGAATGTTACAATGAAAAATCTCAAAATTATCTTAATCAGCGTTAGTATTTTAGCTGGCCTTAGTTTCCTTCTTTTAAAAAAATCCCCCAATAAAGTTGATGACGCAAAATCAACTCTTCCCCTTGTTTGTTTATCGCAAATCATTGAACATCCAGCGCTTGATGAAGAGCGTCGTGGCATAATCGATGCCTTAAAGACCGCTGGTTATATCGACGGCAAAACGATTAAAATCATTTACCAGAACGCCCAAGGGAACCTAGCAACTGCCACGCAAATCGCAAAAATGCAAGCAGGAGCAAATCCAGCGGTGCTGGTTGGTATTTCAACGCCATCTGCGCAAGCACTACTATCTGTAGCAACAGCGCAAAAAATCCCGCTTGTCTTCACGGCTGTGACTGATCCATATGATGCAAAGTTGGTGAAATCACCTGATGCGCCTGCTGACCCTAAGAATGCTGTTTTCGGTATATCTGACGCGCTGCCCCTGGCAAGCCAAATTACATTGATGCGCGAATTTTTGCCTAACCTTAAAACAATCGGCGTTATTTATAATGCGGGCGAAGTCAATTCAACCCACATGGTGAGCGAACTTAAAGCATTGTGTGAAAGGGAAGGTCTCACCCTTATCCCAGCCATTGCCACAAAGACAGGTGATGTTTCTGGTGCAGCGCAAAGCCTAGTGGGGCGTGTTGATGCGATTTATGTACCCAATGATAACACAGCCGTTTCGGCTATGAGCAGTATCGTGCAAATTGCTGAGAAAGCAAAGCTGCCCCTTTTCGCAGGCGACACGGGATCGGTGCAAAATGGCGCGCTCGCGACCCGCGGGTACGACCGTTTTAAGCTTGGCCAGAAAACAGGCGCACTTATCATACGCATTTTAAGACGCGAAAAAATTGAAAAGATCGTTGATGCATCGCATGATTTGCATGTATATGTTAATGAAAAAACACGTAAGACATTAGGAATCACTTTGCCGGTCAGTCTCCAGAAAAATGTTATCCTTGTAGGAACAGAAAAATGAACGTTATACAACTGACGGGTGCGCTCGAGCTCGGCTTGATTTACAGCATCGTCGCCATGGGCATTTATTTGTCTTTCCGCACACTGCAATTTCCAGACATGACCGTTGATGGCAGTTTCCCACTCGGCGCGGCCATTTGCGCTACATGCGTACTTTATGGAATGCACCCACTTACAGCAACATTAATGGCAATGCTGGGCGGCGCATTTAGTGGTTTCATAACGGCATTGATGGCAACACGCCTCAAAATGCTTAATCTGCTTGCAGGTATTTTAACGATGATTGCGCTTTATTCGGTGAATTTACGTATCATGGGGCGTCCTAATATGTCACTTTCGGGTGAGAAAACTGTTTTTAATGAATTTTTCAGCTATCTTGCGATTCCGTCTGTTTCAACGTTACTGCTGCCATTGCTCGTCATTGTAATCATTGTTGCACTGCTTGCATTATTGTTCCTTAGAACAGAGCTGGGCCTAGGCCTTCGCGCCGCCGGCAGTAATGCTAAAATGGCACGCGCAAAGGGAATCAATGATCAATGCATGATTCAACTCGGTCTTAGTATTTCCAATAGCTTTGTGGCGTTAGCCGGCGCCCTGTTTGCGCAAACACAAGGATTTGCCGACGTTACTATGGGGACAGGAACCATTGTTTACGGACTAGCTGCAGTCATTTTAGGTGAAGCGCTGCTGTCAACACGCACCATTAAACAAGCATTATTGGCGTGTATTTTAGGTGCTATTTTATATCGTTTTGTTATTTCAATTGCACTGAATACGCATGAATTTGGTTTGCACGCATCCGATCTGCAACTTGTTACGGCAATTATCATGGTGCTCGCAATGCAGGTGCCAGCGCTTAAGCGTCACATTAAAGTTATTCGTTAGGGGACGGACATGATTACACTAACCGACATTCATGTTGTTTTCTCACCCGACACGATTCGTGAACGCAAAGCACTTAACGGACTTTCCCTCACCATCGAAGAAGGCGAGTTCCTAACGGTCATCGGCAGTAATGGCGCAGGTAAGTCAACCTTGCTCAACACAATTGCCGGCGAGATTTTGCCAACATCTGGCACGATTATGATTGACGATGATAATGTTAGCCAAAAAGAAAGCTTTGCTCGTTCAAATTCTGTTGCACGTGTGTTTCAAGACCCACTGGCAGGAACCTGCGGTGATTTAACCGTCGCTGAAAATATGGCACTTGCCATGGCACGTGGACACTGTCGGGGTTTTAAAAAAGCATTGCCCAAAGCACGACGCGAATCAATTCGTGATATGCTAGCTGGCTTAAAGCTAGGGTTAGAGTATCGCCTAGATACATCCATGGCGTCTTTATCAGGCGGACAACGTCAAGCGATTAGCCTATTGATGGCAACGCTTAGCCCACTTAAGATTCTGCTGCTAGATGAGCACACCTCCGCCCTTGACCCGAAGACAGCTGCGTTTGTGATGGATTTAAGCAAACAAATTATTACTGAACATAAATTGACTGCATTGATGGTCACGCATAGCTTGCAACAAGCACTAGATGTGGGTACGCGCACGGTAATGCTGCATGGAGGCCGCGTGATTTTTGATGTTCGTGGAGAAGAACGTGCCGCGCTTACTGTGCAGGATTTACTTGCTCAGTTTGGTAAAAACATAGACGACGATCGGTTGTTGTTGCAACGCGGGTAACATTATGTCTAAAACTGCTATCGTGCTATTTAATCTAGGTGGGCCAGACTCTCTTCCTGCTGTTAAGCCATTCCTGTTCAATCTATTCAATGATCCGGCGATTCTACGCATGCCTGCATTGCCACGTTATCTACTGGCAAAACTGATATCTGCCTTGCGTAACAAAAAAGCACGCGGCATTTATGAACGCATGGGTGGCAGATCGCCAATTCTCCCCAACACAATTGCACAGGCTAATGCGCTTGAAAGGGCGCTGAACAACCAAGGTCTAAACGCCAAAGCATTCGTGTGCATGCGTTATTGGTATCCAATGTCAGCTGAAGTTGTGCAGGCTGTCCACGCGTTCTCGCCCGACCGAATTATTTTGCTCCCGCTTTATCCGCAGTTTTCAACCACTACAACTCAGTCATCATTTAAGGATTGGGATGCTGCCTGGAGAAAAGCCGGGCTGCCTATTATCCCAACAGATAGGATTGGCTGCTATCCTATCAATACGCATATGATTCGCGCTTTTGCTGAATTATCACTGCCAGCTATAAACCAAGCTGCAACACACGGTCGGCCAATGGTTTTGTTCTCGGCGCATGGTTTGCCGCAGTCGGTCATTGCTGATGGCGACCCCTATCAATATCAGGTTGAACAAACAGCACTTCATTTAAAGGCTGAATTAATAACGCGTTTGGGCGACGCATTTGATAGCATCGTCTGCTATCAAAGCAAAGTTGGTCCTAAAAAATGGATTGATCCAGCAACGGATAAAGTTATTGAAGATGCAGCAAAACAAAAACGCCCAATCGTTGTTGTACCAATCGCTTTTGTTTCAGATCATTCGGAAACACTGGTTGAGCTTGATCAAGATTATCGTGATTTAGCGCAGCAGAACGGTGCGCCATATTATGGTCGCGTGCCAAGCTTGGCATGCCACCCTTTGTTTATCGATGCATTAGCAGGTCAAGTTCAACGTATCCTTAATAAGGATAGTGTTGAAAAAATATGCAGCAGTGGTATGATTTGTTTTTGCAAAACATTAAAAACAGACGTCAATTAAACTGTCGGATAAAATAATGAACAAAACAATTATTCAAAAAGGCCGTGATGTTTTAGCACACGAGGTCAAAGGCCTTCTTGCTTTAGCAGATTCTCTAGGTGAATTATTTGAATCAGCCGTGAAAACGATTGCTGAGACAAAAGGCCGCCTTATCGTAAGCGGCGTTGGTAAAAGTGGTCACGTAGGCCGTAAAATGGCTGCGACGTTTGCATCAACTGGTCAACCCGCATTCTTTGTTCATGCAGCAGAGGCCGGCCATGGCGATCTTGGTATGATTACAAAAGACGATACGCTATTGCTGATTTCTTATTCTGGCGAGGCAAATGAACTGCACTCTCTGTTCCATTACGCGCACCGCTTGCAACTGCCAATCATTTCAATTACATCAAAAAACACGTCATTGTTGGCGACTCATTCAAACATTACATTAGTGTTGCCTGATGTTGGTGAAGCGTGCCCGATGGGGCTTGCGCCGACAACGTCAACAACGCTTACCATGGCGCTGGGAGATGCACTTGCAGTTGCGTTGCTATCGCTCCGTGGATTCACAAAACAAGATTTTAATACATTCCATCCAGGCGGAAATCTAGGCCATCAGCTGCGTTCCATCAAAGATTTTATGCATCACGGCGATCGCGTACCGCTCGCACAACCAAATACACCAATAACGGAGTGTTTGATGCGCATGTCTAGCTCTGGTTTTGGCTGTGTAGGTATTTTAGATGAAAATGCATGCCTTTCTGGGATTATAACAGATGGTGACTTGCGCCGACATATAAGTGATAACTTACTTCAGTTAAAAGCCAGTGACGTCATGACAAAAGATCCAGTCACGATTGCGCCAGACGTATTGATGGGCGATGCACTTGCACTATTTGAGAAAAAATCCATTACAAACGTCTTTGTGGTCGATCAAACTCGTGCTAAGAATAATGTGCTCGGGATCTTACATTTGCATGATTGCTTGCGTGGGAAGATAATTTAAGAATTAAAAAACAAATTGGAGAATAATAATGATTAAAACGTTTGGGAAAATACTGTGTGCGGTTGCTGTGATGGCGTCGCACGGTTGGGCTGCCGAGAATTCAATTGAATTTAACTCAGAACATTTCAAATATATATCTTTAACGGTAGAAGATAAACCTGAATTTGAAGAACTCAGCATGCAACATAATGCGCAAGAGAATGTCCCTATTGTAGAAGGTGTTTTTGATAATCATGTTGCGCGCCGTAATGCCGGAAATGCTTGGCATATGTTAATGGTACGCGATCTTGAAACAAATGAACTAGTCGCTGCACTTTCAATGGGGCGCATTCCAAGTGTTGTAGAAAAGTACAATCCTGAAAGTCATGCGGATATCTTAGCTTATTTCCAAACGTTAGGTGTTATTAATGAAGATAAAACCCGCATTGATGACAAAGGAATTGGGCATTATATTCTGATGGCTGACATGGAAAAAATGAATTCATACCTTACAGAGCTACATACAACTGCATTTGCGCATTGCCAAATACTTTCAGAAACAGAATGCCTTTTGCCTATTGAAAAGACACGAGCAGCATTCGTCGGTCTATTTGTTCGCCCAGGGGCACCAGATACTGCAGCAATGACTGACGCTGGTTATAGATTAACTTATACAAGTGAAACATCTGATACCCCGAATGAATCACGTTGGTATGCTGATAAAATAACTAACGTTTGGACGCAAGAAATTAGATAAATAAGCGCAATATGGCCATCATAAACCAATCTGTGGATTTCTAAGGCGTACTTTTGTTTATCTAATGTTTCCTTCAAAAGCCTTAGATGGTAAAACTATCTACGATTTCAAAGGCTTGTTATCTTGTGAGAATTTCCGGCTTGGAATTTCAACATTTTGATTCACGATGAGTATAAAAGGCGTTTAATTAATCTTATTTTTCATGGCAGTATCTTAGAATTTCTGAGGTACTGTTTTTTTAAAGATCCCAACTGGTTGTCAGCTTAATTGCTCATAGGTTTCGCTTATGACGGCTGATATAAAAGCCAACTCCCTGAGCAAATTTATTTAACATGAACACTTTCTATTTTGAATGTATTAAGTTTTTTGAAAAAGCCTGCTAGATCTGTTTTTTTTAAGAGATCGTCTGATAGATTTTGTTTCGAATTGATATGGCACACAAGCGTTCAGTTGGCTTTAATTTAATCCTTAGAATTCGACGATCTCAGTCTCAAACTATGTGAACCTATACAACACTAAAAAACATCTTGCAAAAATTCGTGGAATTGACTATAAACAATTATGCCATGCACCCATAGCTCAATTGGATAGAGCGTCAGACTACGGATCTGAAGGTTAGGAGTTCGACTCTCTTTGGGTGCGCCATTTAAACTGCAGGTTTTGGAGCAGTTTTTGGTTTTCCTAAAAAATGGTAGGTAGCACATAAGTGCAGAAAAAATAATGTTTTTGCCTAATTATTGCTCCAAATAAAGACTCATAAATTAATTTAGAGGCTGCTATGTGACTTTTAAGAAGTCAGTATTTTAGCCAAATAAAAACTAATAATAAAAATAAAGAAAGTATATTTATGAAATATCTTAAATTATATCCCGTGATTTGTTTGCTTCTAAGCTCTTTCGTTCTCAGTGGTTGTAGTGCAGTTATGGCTGGAAAAAGAAGCACGTATAAAGGTGACCCAAAGATTCTAACCATTGGGCAGACACGTATGGTAGTTGAATCTACGTTAGGAGCCCCTGACATGTCCTCCCCCTTAGATGGAGGTAAACAAAGAGTGATTTATAGAATGGATCCAGATGCACACACGCGAGGGGCTAGGAATGCAGCAGTTGCTGGACATATTGTTGCGGATGTTCTTACACTTGGACTTTGGGAAATTGCAGGGACGCCAACCGAATTGGCCGCCCAGGATGAGAT
>JANRCF010000035.1:46327-55384 GCA_030727085.1 Alphaproteobacteria bacterium
GTGTTATAGAGTCTGTAGAGGTTCTTAAATAGATTAGTGATTATTAAAATTAATTATCTATGTATTAAATTCTCTCCCATTTCGAGCACTATTATTCAAATATTTCCTTTTTCATGAATGCGGCCTCTTATGGTTAACGAGTGTTACTTAGCACAGAATCTATCCATTATCACCTTGGCGCCATTATTTTTTTGTATTTCTGTCGGTAATGTCAGTTGCTATCATACTACCGGCTTTAGCCGGTATGTAGTTGATTATTTTTAGTGCATCCGCCTCCATTGGTTATGCCATCCATTCTCTAAAACATCCTGTTTGTCAATTGATTCAAAAACTTGATACTTAAAAATTTAATCACTCGTTTTAACGGACAACTGAGCCGATTAAGAGAACTTTCTCTGGGGGCGCTCTCTAAAAATAAAATTATTCCAGTGGGAGCCGCTGCCCATTCTCATGTTTAGGACACACTCATTTAAAGAGTGAGTAAAATTAAGTCTAAAAGTCGCTTGTCATTTGTAAGAGTATGCTAGGTCTTGTTATGTCAGGTTTTCATTGTGATTGATGAAAGAGGCCTGTTTACAATTTTGTACAATAAAGACAATGGATAAAAACCATGAAACAAAAGAAAAACTCTTCATTTTTATCTCACCTAATTTCACGAAATATTAAATTATTACCGTTGTTTATTGCATCTTTCCTTGCTGGGTTAGGAGCACAGATGGCATTGCATCCAGGCGCGCAACCTGGCGCGTCAGCACAGCCCTCTATTATTCAGACGCGTGATTTTAGCTGTAAGGCGTGCTTTACGCCAAGCCAAGCATGTTTGCCGATGATTATTAGTGAACTTGATCAGGCAAAAAAAACTATCCAGATGCAAGCCTATAGCCTTACATCAAAACCGATAGCAGAAGCGTTGGTACGTGCTAAAACGCGTGGTGTGAGTATTATTGTGCTTGCGGATAAAAGTCAAAAGCGTCAACGGTACACGCAAATTAGCGCACTCAAGCGTGCTGGGATTTCTGTATATATAGACTACAAGCCAGCTATAGCGCACAATAAAATCATTATTATTGACAGCTTAACGGTCATTGGCGGTTCGTACAACTTTAGTAGCAGTGCGGAAAACCGAAATGCGGAAAATGTGACTATTATTAAGAATAAAGAGTTTGCTGCGCTCTACGATGCGAATTTTAAAAAACGATTAGAAGTGTCGAATGTGTTTACGTCAAAGACCTAAGCAGCTTAATTGCTGCTTCCCAGCATTTTCTTTGCTTGATTGTAGATAAGATCCACTGTTAGTGTTTCCATTTTTGCCTCACCGTAATCACGAGCATACATGACATGAACGCCTTTTCCGTTTGGTGTTGATTTGTAAGGATCCGTCGGTCCCCACATTGAAATAATAGGGCTGTCAGATGATGCTAATATGTGTCCTACACCGCCATCATTTGCGATGGATAAGTCGGCTAATCGAGCGACTGCAATCGTCACGAAAACAGATTTTTCTGCCGTTTCTTGAAGTGGAAAAAATGCTGTTTTAACGCCATCGGCAAGTTGTTGCTGCCATTCCGTTTCGGCTGGACCTAAGATATAACCCACACTGATGCCATCAGCAATCAGGCGATTTCCAAGATCAATGAAATTTTGTAGAGGCCAGCATTTGAAACGTTCACCAGCGCCTGGTGCTAGCAAGACGTTTTTTCCTTTGGGCAATAATTTCTTCGCTAAGCTAAGTATGGTCTTTGGGATATCCACGTGAAAAATAGGCTCAATCTTCTTTTGCGTAGCAGCCGCTAAAAGATCCATCAATCGATTAAGCAACAAGACAGGCTTTTTATAACATGTTTGTCCATTGGTAAGTGGGGGCTTTTGATCCGATAGTAGCCACTTCATTGACGCTGATATAAACATATCATGCGGAATTGTTTTGAGCATCATCGTTGGTAAAGGATGCTGATCCGTATTAATAACGATATCATATGACTTGCCTGGCAGTGCAGATTTCCAGCGCCGAAACAGAGCATCTCCAATTGCATCGCCAAGTTTAGTATGATTGATAATGTGATGTATTTTTCCTTGCACAAGTGGCGCAAGAGCTGACGCAAAAATGGTTGGATGGTGGCCTGTAAGCCATGTGATTTCGGCGTCAGGAAAGGCGGTACTTAACGCATTAATAAATGGAAGTTTCATCATACCATCGCCAATAAGTTCGCCATGGCTGAAAATAAAAACGGATTTTATCATGTGTTTCAGAGGTTATTGATTAATTTGAACTGATCATAAGAAACATAAGGCATACGTGCAATCTTTTTATGGATGTGCTGAGGTTTATGTTACGAATGATGTTTTCCTGGTTCCCATAACACATCTAAATGGCCATTATCATTAGCAGCCCGCGCCATTACAAAGAACACGTCGGACAAGCGGTTTACATATTGCAATAGGTGAGAGTTCAATGTTTCTTCATTATGCAACGATGTGATATCACGCTCTGCTCGTCTAACAATCGTTCGGCACACGTGTAGTTGAGCGGCAAGGGGTGTTCCGCCCGGTAGTACAAACGAAGTTAATGGATTTAAATGCGTATTATACCGTTCGAGAGTATCATCCAAACGCTGTACTTGATGTATTGAAATGCGAAGTGTTGCTTGATCTTGGTCAGGCATACATAAATCGGCGCCAACATCAAATAAATCGTTTTGTAAAATACTAAGATCGTTACGTAATTGCGCTAAAAGTTCAGCCTTGATTGTTGTTGCCTCTGTTGCAAGAGCAAGTCCTATAAAACTATTGAGTTCGTCGATAGAGCCTATGGCTTTAACGCGTGGGCAGTGCTTTGATACACGTTTCCCATTACCAAGTGATGTCTTTCCTGTGTCGCCCCCGCGCGTTGCGATGCATGTAAGTTGTACCATTGCGTATTTCTTTGTTGGTTGTTTCTTTGTTAGGGTACATGAGTTTTAGTGTAGTGTGTAGTGGTTATTAGTGGGATTTTTGCTGAGTGAATAATTATTGATACCAGTTGCATTTCTTCTTCGTAATTGCTTGGTTAGATTTAGATGTGTAAAGTATTTCATTGTTCCTTGAACTCACCACTCTATATTGCTAGGATGAAGTCGATTTAATTTTTGATAATGAAATTTATGGCATATATTCTTTTTTTATGTATTATTCAGGGTGCTGGGGAATGCTTACCAATTAGTTCCAGTGCGCATTTGTATTTTTTATCGTTGTTTGGGGGCTACCCGCCGACAACGCTTGACGTTGAAGTGGCGCTCCATCTTGGTAGTCTTATAGCGATATGTGTGTTTTTGTGGCAACCGCTTTGGCGAATGATCGATGGATTTGTACGTACGCTGATAACGTTTCGCATGGCAAATGGATTTGGTATGGCAGTAATTATCGTGCTAGCAACTCTGCCGTCTGTATTTATTGGGTTTTTTGTTAAGCGCTATTTTGAGTTGCCACAAACGGTTTTGGGTATTGGCATCGTTAGTATCGTATTTGGTACGTTGCTTTTGTTGGCTGAGAAAATAGGGTCTCAGGAAAAATCCAGAGTTACTCTGGCAGATGCATTGATTATTGGTAGTGCGCAAGTGTTAGCCTTTATTCCTGGTGCGAGTCGCTTAGGATCATGTCTTACCGCTGCTCGATTTTTAGGAATTCAGCGTTGGCAGGCCACACAGTTTTCATTTTTATTAGCTGTACCAACGATTCTTGGCGCTGTTGTATTGACGGGGATTGATGTCATCCATGAGGGGAAATTGAATACGCTATTGCCACTTTGGCCTGCTGTTGCATTGACGTGCGCGATTAGTTTGTTTGTTTTAAAGGGGCTCCAATGGTATGTCATGCGCTACTCTTATATCCCCTTTGCCTTTTATCGTATTATCCTTGGTATTTTTCTCACGTATCTGGCATATATGAAGTTATAGATAATTCTTAAACTCCTACCGTTATGGCGAGCCTAAAAAAGCATAGCCATCCAGAGAGAAGCAGTCTGGATCACCATGTCGTGCATGGGCTCTTCGTGATGACGGCGTGCTAGGCATATAAAGTAATGAAAATGATGTTCAAAAACAAAGCCTTTATTTATTTCGTTGTGAAACTTGTTGTGAGCATCATCCTTGTGCGTTGGCTCATCAATAATGTTGATAGCGCATCGATGATCAGAACATTTCGTTCTTTTCATTGGTCAACGTTTGTGTTGGCTTTTGCATCACTTTGGTGTGCGTATATACTTGGCGCTTGGCGTTGGAAGTATATTTTATTGAAGCGAGAATTTGCCCCCTTTCGTTTTATGGATAGCTTGCTTATTGTCGCGATTGCTAATTTTCTAAATCAAGGATTGCCAGGGTCAATTGGCGGCGATGTTTATCGAGGGTTTGCTTTAACACGCCTTGGTTTTTCGCGCAACTGGGCTATTCAAAGTTTGTTGCTTGATCGCGCTTTTGGATTGTTTTTCATGGGTGCACTGGGTGTTCTTTCTTTATTTAGTTTTGATGTGGTTTTCTTAAATCAAAAAGAATTATTTCCAATGTATTTTGTGCTTGGGGCTATTTGCATTGGGTTTATTATTTTTTGTCAGCTTGACCGATTGCCAGTAACAGGAAAACTAAGGCGGTTAGTATCACCAATTCAAAGTATGGCATCTGTCAGCAGAAAGCTCTTCCAGCTGCATAATATGTGTTTTATTATCGTTGGATTTGCGCTGACTATTTTTCTTTATTTGCCAGTGTATCTATTTGCACGTGATCTTGGTTATCCGTTACCATTGTCTGCAGTTTTATTTGTATTGCCGGCTGTGTTTTTGCTTGCATCTTTGCCCATTTCTTTTGCTGGCTGGGGTGTGCGTGAAGTTGCTTTTGTCAGTTTATTTAAATTTTTTGGCTTAACGAGTGAGCAGGCATTGTCATTATCCGTCGCATACGGTTTGGTTGGTTTATGTTCAGTTGCACCGGGATTGCTGCTCTATTTTTTTGAGGGCAAGGCCAAAATAGCCGTTGTTTAGGTGATGGAGACTTTTGCATGACTTCTTTTTTAAGTGATTTTTTCGTCAGATCTTACGTGTGCTCCTCAAATACATTAAGTATTTTGTGGTGCTCTCCTGCGATTTTTCTAGAACTCCCTCTAAAAATTAGAGTCATGCAAAGGTCTCTGATGTATAAAAAATTATAGAAGAGTTACTTATGACAATTCCTCATTTACCTTTTTATTTTATTCGCCATGGTCAGACCGACTGGAATCATCGTCATGTTTATATGGGGGCAACCGATATTCCTTTGAATCAAACGGGGGTGGGGCAGGCTGAGCTTGCCGCGCAGTGGTTAAAAAATGAATCAATTGATCATATTGTAACAAGTCCGCTTGTCAGAGCTATGAAAACAGCAGAGATTATTGCAGCAACGATACAAAAGCCAATCACCGTAATTGATGACTTAAAAGAATGTCATTGGGGGGTCAAAGAAGGAAAGCCTGTTGATGCGGATGCTTTTTTTGATCAATGGATTGGCGGTGAGACACCCGAAGGTGCAGAAACTGCATACGATTTTGATGCACGCGTGAGAAGCGCTTTGAAGCATGCGCTTGGATTGTCAGAATCAGTGTTGATCGTTGCGCATGGTGGTGTTTATTGCTCTATTCAACGCACGCTTTCTATGTCGTTAATGAACATTAAGAATTGTGCCCCTGTGTATCATCGTCCGCCAGAGCATCCAAGTCATCCATGGTTTGTGTGTGATGTGGGTAGTGAAGAGTAGGTTTTTATCTGTCTTGTCGTCATTGCGAATCTGCGCAGCAGGTGTGGTAATCTAGGATGTTAACTGCATGGATGGCCCCGTAACTGCGTTGCTCGCCATGACGGTAGTATGCTCTTTTAACGATTTGTTCCTAGAAATAGTATTAGTTTACGAAAGGAATTTAGATGACAAATGTACCTTTAGAGCAACCAAATATCACCGATCAAATTTATGATGTTATTGCGAACATCGCTCCTTTTGATACTCTTGAGCAAGAGCATATCAACGATACCCTTGCATGGATTAAAAGTGGCGAGCCTATTTTCCGGATTCAAAAGCCAGCTGTGCCGAATAAGCACTTGGTCTCGAGCGCTGTAATCTTTGACGAAAAGGTATCAAAAATTCTATTGGTTTATCACAAGAATTACATGAAATGGCTGCCAGCTGGCGGACACTTGGAACCTGAAGAATGCCCAAAAACTGCCATAGCACGCGAATGCATGGAGGAGCTTAGTATAGAGGCTCATTTTTGGCGTGAAGATCCTGTTTTTTTGACATCAACATTTACGAGTGGGCCGCTCACGCATCATTGGGATGTTAGTTTGTGGTATGTGTTAAAGGGCGATCATCGTGTTGTTTACGATTATGACCCACGCGAATTTCAGAACATTCAGTGGTTTGGCTTTGACGAAATTCCGTATGACACTGCTGACCTACACATGCAACGGTTTGTGGATAAGCTGAAGGGGATGCTATGATAGAAGAACTTGCATGCAGAAAAGCAGCTTTGGATGATTTGTTTGCCATTATAGAGCTTATATTAGAAAATGATGAGCTTGCGAAAAGCAGAGAAAGTGATAATGTATTTGACCAAGCGTATATTGATGCTTTCCATAAAATTAACAACGACTCTAATCACTACTTAATGGTAACTGAACTTAATTCTCAGGTTGTTGGGGTATGTCATTTGACATTGATCCCATCTCTTAGCTTTGTTGGCTCAACACGTTTGCAAATTGAGACAGTGCGCGTGAGAGAAAAATATAGGGAGCATGGCATTGGCGAATGGATGATGAGGGCTGCCATTAATTATGGGATTGTGCATGGTGCATCAATTGTTCAATTAACAACTAATAAAAAACGTGCACGTGCAAAATCTTTTTATGAGCGTCTTGGTTTTGAGGCTACTCATGAAGGAATGAAGTTGTATATAAAGAAAGCTTAAATTCTCAGTGCTGCGTTTCTGCTGCTGTAAGCAGAGGTATGCAAGAATTCTTCGTCAGAATTCATTTTATGACTAGCAATAGATGCAAACCCTTTGTATAAACAAAGCAGTATATCCAGTTATTAGATTTAATTTCATGAAAAGAACAGCACTAGCAACCTTACTTTTTGCAGCACTCATTTCCTCTACAGCTGCTGCTCCTCTTAAAGGCATCCGCATTGAAGGCAATCAGCGTATCGAATCAGAAACAATTCATTCATATCTTCCCATCAAGGTAGGTGAGGAGTTTTTACCAAATCAACTTGATGAATCACTAAAGGCGTTGCATGCAACGGGGTATTTTACAGATGTGCATGTATCTAATGATAACGATACAATGGTCGTTAAGGTAGAAGAAAATCCCATTATAAATAGAATTGCATATGAAGGTAACAGCAAGTTAAAAGATGATGTGATTCAGCAAGAAATTAAGTTCCGCCCACGTGAAGTGTTGTCGCGTGCACGCATTCAAGAAGCACAACAACGTGTTCTCGAAATTTATCGTCGCATGGGACGCTTTGGTGCGCGTGTTGAACCAAAGATTATTAAGTTGCCGGAAAATCGTGTTGATTTGATTTTTGAAATTGATGAAGGCGCTGTGACGTATGTTCGTAAAATTACCTTTATTGGAAACAAGCATATCCCATCGAAAAAACTGGAAGAGCAGCTTAACTCAAAACGTACGCGTTGGTATCGTTTCTTTGCGGTAGATGATGTCTATGATCCAGATCGTTTTATGGCTGACCAACAAGCGCTTCGTAAATTCTACTACGACAATGGCTATCCTGATTTTCGTATTATTACAGCGCACGCTGAATTAAGTCCTGACCAGAAAGACTTCTTCTTTACGTTCCACGTAGAAGAAGGTGAGAAGTATGATTTTGGTAAAATTGAAATTACATCGAAATTGCCAAACGTAAAAACAAATGACCTTAAAGAAGTGCTCACGTTTGCAGAGAGCGATACATTCAGCGGCAAGCAAATTGAAAAATCAATCACATTGATGTCAAATGCAGTCGGTGTACAAGGATATGCTTTCGTTGCGATTGAGCCAATCGTTAAGAAGAATCCTGAAACGAAAAAGGCAGATATTACATTCGAAATTAAAGAAGGACCACGCGTTTATATCGAGAAAATCGTATTCTCAGGAAATGATCGCACGCGTGACAATGTGTTGCGTCGTGAGATGGAACTTCATGAAGGTGATGCGTTTAACTCTCAAAAACTTAAAAACTCAGAGCGTCGTCTGAAGGACTTAGGCTACTTTAAAACAGTGACCGTTGATACTGAACCTGGCGCGGGCGCGGATCAAGCGCGCATTGTTGTAAAAGTAGAAGAGCAGTCAACCGGTGAAATTGGTCTTGCGGGTGGCTATTCTACATTGGATGGTCCATTGGCATCGATTCGTTTGATCGAGCGCAACTTTATGGGAACAGGTCGCGTTTTACACTCTGACTTATCCATTGCTAAAAAGCGCCAAGATTTTGATGTTGGTATTGTCGAGCCGTATTTCTTAGGTCGTAATATGACAGGAAGCGCAAGCGTCTTTAGTTCAAAATCAAGTCGTTTTGATGCATATACGGAACAAGGAACGGGTATACGAACAGGTATTGGTTATCGCTTAAGTGAATATTGGTCGCAAGGTTTTAACTACATAATTAAGCAAGAAAAAATTTCATCAGCACGCGCATCGATATCTTCATATATTGCTGAGCAGCTTGGCACATCTATTACATCCGCCTTGGCGCATTCACTTTCCTATGATCGTCGCGATGCTGGACGTAATACAACGTCAGGTTATGTTATCGGTATGTCTAACACATATGCAGGTCTTGGTGGTAACGTTGAATATTTAAAGAACATCTTGAACGCAAGTTGGTATTATCCTGTTGCTGATGAGGTTGTCTTGAATATTCGTGGTGAAGCAGGTGGAATAGAGCGTATTGGCAAGAAAATTCGCACCGTTGACAAATTCTCGCTTGGTGCGCAATCATTCCGTGGGTTTGAATTTGGTGGTATTGGTCCACGTGATGCCACTACAAAAGATCCGCTTGGTGG